>JBGPCS010000381.1:0-3176 GCA_041481875.1 Sulfurifustaceae bacterium | reverse complement strand
GTCAACCCGCACACCACGATCGTGTTCCAGACGTTCGCGCTGTTCCCGTGGTTGTCCGTGATCGAGAACGTGCAAGTCGCGCTCAAGGCACGCGGCGTCGTGTTGAACGAACGTCAAAAGCGCGCGGAGCAGTTGATCGAGCTGGTTGGACTCGCCGGTTTCGAATCAGCGTACCCGCGCGAGCTTTCGGGCGGCATGCGCCAGAAAGTCGGCTTCGCGCGCGCGATGGCGATGGAGCCGGAGCTTTTGTGCCTCGATGAGCCGTTCTCCGCGCTCGATGTGCTGTCGGCCGAGGCGCTGCGCGGCGAGCTGCTCGAACTCTGGCTCAAGCACGCGATGCCGACGCAAGCGATCCTCATGATCACGCATAACATCGAAGAAGCGGTGGAGCTGGCCGATCGGATCGTCGTCATGTCGAAGGATCCCGGGCGCATCGTCACCGAAATTCCGATCGGGTTGCGCCATCCGCGCGGCCGCAAGGACGTTGCGCTCCGAGCGATGGTCGACCGCGTATATGCCGCCGTGACCGGACGCACCGAAGCCGACGCGCAGATCGTGGTGCCCGGTCTGCCCGGCATCAACCAACGGTTGCCGAACGCGCGGCTCGAAGCGCTTGCCGGGTTGCTCGAGAAAGTCGCGGCCGAAAGGGGCAACATCGACCTGCCGCGACTTGCGACCGAGCTCGGCTCCGACCTGCAAGAGCTACTGCCGATGGTCGAAGCCGCCGAGCGCCTCGGGCTCGCGCGCGCCGAGCAAGGCGATCTGCTGCTGCTGTCCGCGGGGCAGACGTATGCAGAAGCGAGCATCCCGGCTCGCAAAGAATTGATCGCCGGTCGGGCGTTGCGCATACCGCTCGTGCGCTGGATCTACGAAACGCTGCAACAAGACGACAACAACCGCGTCGACCGCGACTACTTCGTCGAGACCCTGCGCGCCGGCTTCGGCGATGCCGCGAGCGAGCAAGTCGACATCGCCGTCGACTGGGGCCGCTACGCCGAGCTGTTCGCTTACGATAAAGACACCGATGAGCTTTATCTCGAAACCTAGGCGCCGTGCGCTAAACACTCAGTGCTGGCGCTCATGGTTAGCGCAAATTGCTCGAAGCATAAAGCGCATAGGCGTTGACCCATTTGATTTGGCCATGGGCGATTCCGAAAATTGGTAACAGCCCGACAATCGCCAGTAGTAGAAACACAGCCGCAGTAGCGGGCCAAGCATGACCGCCGGCGACTTTGATGAGAAGCCGGGCGAGGTACCCGGCCAACCAGTACAGCCCGACGCCGTAAACGGTCAGATGAATCAGACTGAACCAAAGTAGTGAAGAATCGGCAACGTTGCGAATCGCGATGATCAAAATCCCCCCGTACGGCAGCAGGCCCCCGACCACGGCTAAGTAGTAGAACAACGGAACAAAGGCGGCGAGCCCGACGAAGAGAACGCCGCGGATATACGTGCGCTGCATGGTGTACCTTTTATCGTTCGCGACTAGGGCGCGCCCGTTTCGCGCGTCGCCTCTGCAGCGACTTGTTCGGGCTGTGTGAGCTTCATGCGGTAGTTACGCTGTCTTAGGGACGCGAGAAGAATGAGTCATCTAGTTCGATGAAGCGATCCGCAATCGGCACTAGATCTCGGGCTAGGCCCTCTGAAAAGGCGGCAACGAAAAGCTTCTTGCCTCTGCTCACAATGGCACGGGCTAGGCTCACGAAATCAGCGTCGCCAGTAACCAGCAGCACAGCTTCAATGTCTTGCTGGTACACGTGCGTCAGCACGTCAACAGCCAGCTGAATGTCCACTGTTGTTGTCTTGTTGGAGCGACTCGGCTTCTTATAGACTCGCGGATAGAGGAGTACATGGGAGCTGGCGTGATGCTCGCTTAGGCCGACGGATTGTTCGCGAATGTGATCTTCCAGACTTCTCACCTTAGCATCGTCTCCAACAACCGAAGCGTAGTAATAGGCCCTGATTGGATCAAAAGACGCTGGCAGAGCTAGGCTCGAGCACCAAACGAACTCGTCTTTCAAGTGACCGACGGCTCCGCCGACCTTTCGACCAGCCTGGATTAGGCTCTGGTATCGGGCGACGATGTTCTCACCATCTATGAATGCCATCAGGCGGGGAATGTTCATAGAGTCTTGGGACCATGAGGCAGCCTATAACGCCAGCCATCACGCGCCTGCGTCTTAGCACGTCGCGTGGATGACTTTGTCATGTTTTCTGCCCAGAATTTAGCCAAGTAAAAAACTCAGTCAGCATTTCATCCTCCACTTGTTCGATCGACCGGACATCGACGGTTGAATTGCACGCCATCAGCGGCACCTCAATAATTTCCTTTTGATTAGACCAATTCATTTGCAGGTAACGATGATTGTCTTGATCGTGCTTGACGCCAGTTACGCGACCGTGCCCGTGCAGCCGGTGTAGGGTGCAATAAGCGAAGCGCGTTGCACTGCATAAAGTGGACCTCACTTTATCGCAATCGGCGCATTACGGCGTACGCCTAATGCGCTATGGCGCACGCGCCCGCCATAGCGACGGGTCTCGCTGCTGGTGCAATACTGCGAACACTTCAATCACACGGCTTTCAAATACAAAATAGACCGCATAGGGAAAACAACGCAACAGAACGCGACGCGCCTCTCGATATTGCAACGCATACGATTCTGGAGACTCGGCCGCCCTTTCAATCGCGGCGTCGAGTTCCAAGACGAACTCAATTCCCAGGCCCAGTCGTTGGGTCTCGTACCAAGCCGCCGCTTCGTCGGAATCAGCGGATGCCGAAGGTTGGATATGAATCCGATTCAAGAACTACGAAGTTTCGCCAGAAGTCGATCCCGCACTTCGCTCCACGGGCGTCCCGGCTGTGGATTCGCTCGGTACGCATCCAAGCGTTCGTCCAGAATTCGCTTATGCTCGTTTGGAACGGATACGCTCTCCGGATCTTTGGCTATCCGATCCCACAACTCTTGAACGAACGCAATTCGTTGTTCCTTGGGAAGGGTATCGAACTCGGGCGGGACCTTTAATTTTGCGCTCATGATGGTGAATTATAGGTGACGTTGGATGCAAGACGCCACGTCGGTTTCTTATCGTATGGCGCCGAGGCCTACTCGGTCTGCACCTCGATGATTCCCACCGGGCACGTCACTCCCGTCCCGCCGAGACCGCAGTAGCCGCCG
>JBGPCS010000380.1:0-3189 GCA_041481875.1 Sulfurifustaceae bacterium | reverse complement strand
TACCCGGTCGAGGTGCGTTACGCCGCGCGCGAGCCGGACAGTCCGATCGCTCCGCGCGCGGCCGCCGCCGTGCGACACGCGCTCGCGACGGACGCGGGCGATGTGCTCGTTTTTCTTCCCGGCGCGGGCGAGATTCGGCGCACGCACGCTTTACTTTCTGATGTCGCCGATCGGTCCGATGTTTTCCCCTTGTACGGCGACCTGCCGTGGGAGCAGCAGGACCGAGCGTTGCGCCCGAGCAAGCGACGCAAAGTCGTGCTGGCGACGCCTATCGCCGAGACGAGCCTCACCATCGAAGGCGTGTGCGTCGTGATCGATGCGGGTTATACACGTGCGCCACAGTTCGACCCGGCGAGCGGACTCACGCGGCTCGCCACGGTGCGAGTCGCACGCGCCTCCGCGGAGCAGCGCGCGGGACGCGCCGGGCGACTGGGTCCCGGCGTGTGTTATCGGCTCTGGACTGAAAGCACGCATCGGGGGTTGCTCGCGCAGCCGTCGCCGGAAATCAAGACCGCCGATCTCGCTGGGCTCGCGCTCGATTTGGCGCTTTGGGGCGTGGACGATGTCGGCGCGCTCGCCTGGCTCGATGCACCGCCGGCCGCCGCGCTCGCCCAAGCTCGCGATCTGCTTCGCGAACTCGGCGCGATCGATGACGCGAGTCGCATCACGCCGCTTGGGCGTGACATGGCGGCGCTGCCGTTGCATCCGCGTCTGGCGCACTTGATTCGCATCGCGCAGGACCGCGATGCAGCGGCGCTTGGCTGCGACATTGCGGCCTTGGTGAGCGAGCGCGACGTCTACATGGGCGGCGATCGCCAGACCGTGGATCTTGCCGCGCGACTCGAAGCGCTCGCCGCATTTCGCGCACGCGGACGGGCCGGCGCGCAGGCATTGCGCGCCAATGCGGACGGTTGCGCGCGCGTCGATCAAGCGGCGCGGCAGTGGCGTCGCTTGGTGCGAGCGTCCTCGGTTGAATCGCACGCCGAACCCGGAGCGTTGTTGGCCGCCGCCTATCCCGATCGCGTAGCCGCGCAACGCCGCCCGAACGACACGCGATATCTCCTCGCAAACGGCCGCGGTGCGCGCCTATCGCCTTACGAGACGCAGTTGCGGCCGCCGTATCTGGTCGCGGCGAACTTGGATGCCGGTGAATCGGAGGGCGTCATCCACCTCGCCGCATCGATTGATCTCGAGGACATTCGCGAAGCGCTGGCGGCGCGCATCGTGACGGAAGACGTGGTTCGCTGGGACGAGCAAAGCGCAAGCGTCATCGCGCGGCGCGAAGAACGGCTGGGCAAGCTGGTGTTGCGCACCGAAACGCCTGCCCTCGTTGCGCCGGAGCGCGCCCGCGCGGCGATGTTGGAAGGTGTGCGCCGCCTCGGCATCGAGGCGCTACCGTGGACCGCCGCCGCGCGCGGCTGGCAAGCGCGCGTGCTTTCGTTGCGCGCCTGGTTTCCGCAGGAGCCGTGGCCCGATGTCAGCGACGCGATGCTCGCTGCGACGCTCGACACCTGGCTTGCCCCGCATCTCGATGGTTGTATGCGGCGAGAACATCTCGCGCGGTTGGACCTGCCGGCGCTGCTGAGTATGCAGCTAGACGCCGCGCAATCGCGCCGTTTGGCGGAAGGCGCGCCTGTGCATCTCGCGGTTCCGAGCGGTTCGCGCATCCCGCTCGAGTACCGACCGGGCGAGTCGCCGGTGCTTGCGGTAAAGCTTCAAGAAATGTTCGGCCTCATGGACACTCCGCGCGTTGGCTTCGGACGCATATCCGTGGTGCTCCATCTGTTGTCGCCGGCCCGTCGCCCGATACAGGTAACGCAGGATCTGCGCGGATTTTGGGAGCGCACGTATCCGGAGGTGCGCAAGGAATTGAAAGGACGCTATCCGAAGCACCCGTGGCCGGACGATCCGCTGCGTGCGCCCGCGACCGCGCGGACCACGCGCAAGCGCCGCGTTTAGTTGATTACGTGCACGACGGTTGGTAGGTATGTGTGACGGCTAAATGCTCGCGGAGAAGGTCCGGAGCGCGCCCTTCGAGATTGCGAATGTAGGATGGGTGGAGCGAAGCGTAACCCATCAAGCTAATTCACCGTAACACACCACACGTCGGCCGGTGCTAGTTCGTCAAAGCGCGTCACGAAGTTTCCGCCGAGTACTCGATTGCGGCGGCAATCGGTCATGCTTGTCGATTCCATCTATTGTGATGGGTTGCGCTTCGCTCCACCCATCCTACTCGGGCTTCATTGTTGTAACGTCCACCAATCTTTCGCAATGCTCGGCGACGCAATGCCCTCTTTGTGTAGATGTTCGCAGAGCGTAGCGAGTGTTTGGGCCAGACCGATACCGGCCATGCCAGACTCATCAAGTGCATGAACTATTGTATCGTGAAGTCCAAGGCGAGCCTTGGAATCAAGAGCCCGGTTGTAGTCGAGTTTTGCAGCAAGCTGACGGTTCTCAAAACCGCTCGTAGTATCCCAAATCACCATACTCTGCTTTTCAAAGAAGCCGCTCTTCGCCGTACTCACGAAGCATGAGAAGGAAGGCGTTTCGAGCGTTGCGACTTTTCCGCCAAAGGGCTTGCTGGTGTTGGATGTAATCATAAACATGAGTCCTTTGCGGCAATGTTCTGCGGCCTAAACGTTTAAGTTGAGCCGCGCCGGCCACGCAGAGTACAGCGAAGCGCCTTCGAACGGTCCCGGCGTCCGCCTCGAACATGATGTTAGGTGACGCTCTTACCGTATACTGTCCAACGCCGCACGAACGTATCCGACCAGGCGCGGTAAGTTATGTAAATACTTCTGAAACATCCCAAGTCTCGAACGACTGTCTTCAACCACGCCATTTGGATGTGCCACATGCTACGCGAATTAAACAGTGGGTACATGATTGGTACAACGAGGTAGCCGGCCCCATACTTTTTTGTCGTTGAGAGGTACGAACGCTTCTCCAACTTTTTCTTTACGACGTCCACAAATCGGTCCGCAAACTGCCTGTCGGGTTCCAAGTGCAACCCTTCTGGAATCGGCTCGTGCACCTCACCTGGTGTGGCGTTCGAATATTCGTCTTTCGCGTACGCGTCAGTCCAGAATGCATCAGTGACTTCCACCCAACGGATGGTGTGTCCGGACGATATGATCGCTTCAGGCGGGTTGGGCTCTTCGATGACTCTGAAATTAGATCTGTATCGAC
>JBGPCS010000379.1:0-3196 GCA_041481875.1 Sulfurifustaceae bacterium | reverse complement strand
CGACAGGTGCAGGCGCCTCGAGCACAGCGGGTGCGGGTGCCGCAGCGGGCGCCGCAGCCGCTACCGGAATCTCCGCCGGTGCGGGCGGTAACGGCTCGGCTGCGACCGGTTGTGGCTCTTCCTCAGGCGCACCTTCCCCGACCGTACTGCGCTTAACAAACGTGCGCTTCTTGCGAACCTCCACCTGCACCGTGCGTGACGGACCGGTGCGCGAAGACTGCGTGACCTGACTCGTCGATTTACGCTTCAGCGTGATCTTCTTGCGCGCGACACCTTCCTCGGCATTGTGGCTGCCGCGCAAATACGAGAGCAGCGCGAGCTTCTCGTCGTCGTTCAGCTCATCCCCCGGATTCTTCGTCGCGATGCCGGCTGCGACGAGCTGCTTCAGCAGCGTCTCCGACGGCACACCGATCTGCGCCGCGAACCCTTCGATTGTGATGCTTGCCATGAACTGTTTTGCTACCTCAAGCGGTGTCGCTGGTCTTCTCGCCGGTCGCCTGCGCCGCGAACCAAGGCGCGCGCGCGGTCATAATCAATTCCTTGGCACGCTCTTCGGTCATACCTTCGACGACGAGCAATTCGTCGACCGACTGTTCGGCCAGCTCTTCGCGGGTCTTGATGCCGGAACTCGCGAGCAACCGCGCGGTATGCTCGTCCATCCCTTCCATCCCAATCAAATCGGCGGCGGGTTCAGCCATATTGAGTTTCTCTTCCTGCGCGATTGCGCGTGTCAAAAGAATATCGCGTGCGCGGTTGCGCAGCTCATCGACGAGTTCTTCGTCGAATTCCTCGATCGCCAGCAGCTCTTGCTTCGGGACGTAAGCGATCTCTTCGAGATTGCTGAAGCCTTCCTGCACCAGAACGCTCGCGACGTTCTCATCGACGTCCAAGCTCTCCTGGAAGAGTTTGACGGCGTTGGCGGTCTCGTTCTGACCTTTCTCGGAAGCGGCGTGCTCGGTCATCACGTTCAGCTCCCAGCCGGTAAGCTCCGAGGCAAGCCGCACGTTCTGCCCGCCGCGTCCGATCGCCTGCGAAAGCTGGCGCTCATCGACGATCACATCCATGCTGTGCAACTCCTCGTCAACGACGATCGAGAGGACTTCCGCCGGAGCGAGCGAGTTGATGACGAACTGTGCCGGGTTGTCGGACCACAAGATGATATCGACGCGCTCGCCCGCAAGCTCGTTCGACACGCTCTGCACGCGCGAACCGCGCATGCCGACGCACGCGCCGATCGGATCGATACGCTGATCCTTCGAGCTAACGGCGATCTTCGCGCGCAAGCCGGGATCCCGCGCGGCGGCATGGATCTGGATCAACCCTTCGCTCGCCTCGGGGACCTCGAGCTTGAATAGCTCCACCAGCAGTTTCGGCGCGATGCGGGAAAGAATAAGCTGCGGACCGCGCGGAACCGATTTTACGTCTTCCAGCAGCGCGCGGATTCGATCCCCCGGCCGTAGGCCCTCGCGCGGAATCATCGCGCTCTTCGTCAGCAGCGCCTCGGCGTTGCCGAGGTCGACGATGGCATCACCCCGCTCCAAGCGCTTCACCACACCGGTCACCATCTCGCCCTTGCGCGGGAGATACTGATTCACAACCTGCTCGCGCTCCGCTTCGCGCACCTTCTGCATGATCACTTGTTTCGCCGCCTGCGCGGCGATGCGGCCGAACTCGACCGCCTCGAGCGGCTCCTCGATGTGCCCGCCAATCTCGATGATGGGATCGCGTTTGCGCGCATCGGCGAGGCGCAACTGATGGTCCGGAAATTCCAGAACCTCCAGCTCGTCCGGCACGACTTCCCAGCGCCGGAACGTGTGATACGCCCCGGTCTGGCGGTCGATCGCGACGCGCGCGTCGATCTCCTGCGTGTAGCGCTTGCGTGTCGCCGTTGCGAGCGCCGCTTCGATCGCGAGGAAGATCGTCTCTTTGTCCACGCCTTTCTCGCGTGAAACCGCGTCCACTACCATTAGTACTTCATTGCCCATGTCGTTTGTCCGTCACTACATCTTGAAAATACTACACGCGGGGCACGAGTCTCGCCCGTTCGATCGACGCGAAAGGCAGTCGAAACTGTACGTTGTCGACCTCGACCAGCACGTCGTCAGCCGTGGCGCTTAGCAACCGTCCGGTGAAATTCCGACGTCCGTCGAGCGCGTCGTGCAGTCGAACCTTGACGGTCGCGCCCTCAAACCGGCGAAAGTCGGCCGGAGTTACCAGCGGCCGATCGAGGCCGGGCGAGGAAACCTCCAGCGTGTAACTTCCGGGGAACGGATCCTCCACATCGAGGATCGCCGAAATCTGGCGGCTCACGTGGGCGCAGTCGTCGACCGTCACGCCGCGCGGACCATCTATGTACACTCGCAGCGTATGGTGCTGACGACCGCCCATGAGATCGACATCGACCAGTTCGAATCCGAGCGCTTGCGCGCCGGACTCGATCCGCTCCCGCAGAGCAGGGCCTACACCGCGCATAAGTCTCTATCCGAGAAAACAAAAGTGGGCACGCGGCCCACTTATTGTTGCAACTACGATACGGCGGAGGATTATAAGCTGTTTTGCCCAAATCTCAACGCTAGCCACGGCAGATTTGCATGCGCCGGAACAATCGGTTGGGCGCCCCAGCGGTCTTCGACGAGATATGAGGGGAACGAGAACCGAAAGCGAAGAGCGAGGAATGGAACTCGGTGCGGACGCGTCCGGCCACCGCTTCTCGGACCGGAGCAGCCCTCGAAACTAATACACGAGACTGTCCGTCTCTATAAATGACATCCGGTCCAGCACTCATGGGACGCTGCGCGCAATGTGTCACCGATTGAAATGACCCAGCCAGACGATAGCGAATTGCCAAGCGCGGCGGCGACTTGCGCCAAGGAGAGGGACTTCGAGCAGGCGATCGTCGGTTTGAAACGCCTCACCGAGAACAATCCCAAACGTGAAATCGCCACCGCCATGCTTGCCGCGATCACGCCGAGTTCCAGATGACGACCGGGAATAGCCGGCGGTGCTTACGACCAATCCGGCGAATCCGTTGGCCCGCCCACAGCCCGGCCTGTTGCGAATATCCGTAACCGAGTGCCCGTTGATGCATATATATCCGCGAACCACTAAATCGGTTTAGGGGTGTCGCGATAGACGGCGGTGTACCTCAAAACTCGAGGGCGCCCGTCGGATACCTATTATTGATGACCTGATGTTG
>JBGPCS010000378.1:0-3231 GCA_041481875.1 Sulfurifustaceae bacterium | reverse complement strand
TCCTTTGCGCCTTTGCGGTGAAAACTATTCTCTTGGGTTCCTTGCACTATGCCGCTAGTTGCCAGTTCCAAACTACCGACCTTCGAGCACCTGCGCCAGGCGGGCGAGAACGTGGTGTCGCACGACGCCGCGATGCGCCAGGACATCCGGGAGCTGCACGTCGGCCTGCTCAACATGATGCCGGATGCCGCGCTCGCCGCGACCGAGCGCCAGTTCTTCCGGTTGATCGGGCAGTCGAACCAGATCGCACAGTTCTACGTGCATCCGTTCACGTTCAAGGAACTCGGTCGCGGTCCGGAGGCCGAGGCTTACGTCGCGCGCTACTATGAGAGTTTCGACGCGATCAAGGACCAGGGGCTCGATGCGCTTATCATCACCGGCGCCAAGCCCCCCCGCGCCGACCTTTCGCTCGAGCCGTTCTGGAAGCCGCTCATCAAGGTGATTGATTGGGCCTGTCAGAAAGTCACCTCGACCCTCTGCTCGTGTCTCGCCTCGCACGCGGTGCTGCAATTCCGTTACGAACAGAAACGCCGGCCGCTCGGATTCAAGCGCTGGGGCGTGTACTCGCATCGTGTCGTCGACCGGCGCCATCCCCTGGTGGCCGACGTCAACACGCGCTTCGACGTGCCGCATTCGCGTTACTACGACGTATCGCGCGCGCAGTTCGAGGCCGCAGGCCTGCACATCCTCGTTGAAAGCGAGATCGCGGGTGTGCATCTCGCGGTGAGCGGTGACCGATTTCGGCTCGTCTTCAATCAGGGTCATCCGGAATACGATACGGTTAGCTTGCTCAAGGAATACAAGCGCGAAGTTGCGCGCTTCGTGAACGGGGAGCGGCCGGATTATCCGCCGTTCGTCGAAAATTACTTCAGCGCGCAGGCCGGCGCGATCCTCGATGAGCACAAGGAGCGGGTGAGCGCCGCGCGCGCGGGGGGCGCTGCAATCCCGGAATTGCCGGAAGCGTTGATCCGGCTGGACAACACCTGGCACGACACCGCCGAGGCGGTCATCAACAACTGGATCGGCAAGGTGTATCAGCTCACGAACATCGACCGCAGACTTCCGTTCGCCAAAGGCGTGAACGCCGACGATCCGCTCGGATTGAGAAAGTAGGTTCGGCACATGATTCGATTTCCTATAAACGGGAAGCACTTCGGTCCGATTCCTCGCCGTTGTATAGAACCTCGGCTCCTCAATTTTGACTAGTTGACTAGCCACGACGGTGAATGCGAAACTTTTTGAGCGCGCACGGCGCGCAAGTACTGGCGGTTACTACTAAACAGCAAAAGGGGGGTTCTATGCATCGCGTACTGTTTATCTTCGCAGTTCAAGGAATGTTACTTCTCGCGTTACCTGCGGACGCGGGTGATCTGAACAAGAGGCTGAAGGGGGATTATGCCGTCGCCACTACGAGCTTCTGCGCCCAGACGCAAGCGGGGTTCGGACCGGAAGGTCAGGCACTGGGGCCCGTCACCTTATTGAGTAGAGTCATCGAGACGACCCGGACTTATAACGGCGATGGCACTCTGACGCTTGTCGGCCGTACGTTCCAGGTCAACACTCCATCGGGTACCTTCCCGACGAGCGAATCCGAGTTCACTTGTTCGGGCACGTATCAGGTGAACGAGGACGATAGCTTCGCTGAGACGAATACATGCTCAGGTAACGTCTTAACGGGAGCGGCGGCCAGTCAGACCTTCACGCAAAGCCCTGTCACGATCAATGGACAAATCCGCGGCAAGACGCTTCTCTTCAAGGAAACCAGGGCGTTGCCCGCAACTGTCGTTACTCTGTCGGTCGCCGGGGATTTTTTTCGGCTTTGCGCAACGACCGGCACCGGGGTAAAGCTGCCAAAATAGTACGGTCGCGCCCGGTACTCCTGTCGGATCTACCGGGCGCATTTTTTCCACGTAACCGTACTGAAGTTAGCGCGCGATTAGCTCACGGAACGTCGTCGCGTCTACGTTTCCACCGCTGATCAACACGCCGACGCGCTTGCCCGGCATAACGATTCGCTTCTGCAACACCGCGGCGCCGGCCAGCGCGCCGGTCGGCTCGACGACGATCTTCATGCGCTCGGCGAAAAATCGCATCGTCTGCGTAAGCTCGCGGTCGCTGACGGTCACAATGTCCTCGACCGCGGCGCGGATGATCCGGAACGTGTGCTCGCCGAGATGCGTGGTGCGGGCGCCGTCGGCGATGGTATCGGGGACCGGAATCGTTACGATACGGCCGAGTCGGAGTGACTGTTGACCGTCGTTGCCGTTTTCGGGCTCGACGCCGATCAGCTTACAGTTGGGAGACAACTCCTTCGCCGCCAGCGCCGAACCCGCCAACAAACCGCCGCCGCCGAGACAGACGAACAAATAGTCGAGGGCGGCTACTTTATCGAATAGCTCTTTGGCGGCCGTTCCTTGCCCGGCGATGACATGCGGGTGATCGTACGGAGGAATGAGCGCTCGCCCCTGCTCGCTAGCGATGCGTCGTGCGATGTCCTCGCGGTTCTCCTTGAGGCGGTCGTAGAAGACTAGCTCAGCGCCGTAGTCGCGCGCCGCCGCGACCTTGGAGACAGGTGCATCGCGCGGTATCACGACGACGGCGCTCACGGACTGGAGGCGGGCGGCAAGCGCGATCGCCTGACCGTGGTTGCCCGACGAAAACGTCACGACGCCTGAGCGCTTTTCGCTCGCGCTCAGCAAGCTGATCGCGTTGTAGGCGCCGCGAAACTTGAACGCGCCCGCTCTTTGAAAATTCTCACACTTGAAGAAGACCTGCGCCCCGATCGACCGATCGGCGGCGGCGCAGGTCAAGACCGGCGTTTCGTGGGCGATTCCGGCCAGCCGGCCGGCTGCCTCCTGGACATCCACATAGGTGGGCGCGCGTGGCGCTGGCGTCAGTTGCAACTTCGCAGCGCCCGAACTACGTTGATGGTTGACATAGCCATGCGAGGAGTGACGATGAGAAACGTTGGAATGTTGCTGCTCGGTATCTGGTTAATCGCGAGCGGCCTTAAGGCGGTCATCCACCTCAGCTTCGAGTACGACTGGCTGCTCCTGGGTATCCTCGCCATGGTGAGCGGGTTGTTGATTGTTCTCAAGCGTTAGGGACGCTCTGAATAAGTCCCCCAAAACTATTTCTCACCGCAAAGACGCAGAGAGCGCAAAGGGTTTTCTCGATAAAAATCTCATGTTTTTCTTCGCGTCCTTTGCGCCTTTGCGGTGAATGTTCACT
>JBGPCS010000377.1:0-3232 GCA_041481875.1 Sulfurifustaceae bacterium | reverse complement strand
CTCGCTCAATCCGTTACAACCGATTCCGCATAGTCAATTGTGCGACTTGACGACCGCGCTGATTCGCGTAGCGTGCGCGCAACCGTGCTCGATCGAGCGCTACTGTCAAATAATTATCGGTGAGAGGGGGAATGAACGGAGCATCTCAGCGCGCGGTGCGCACCATCCCTCGTTGTCTTCCATTTCCTGAGATTGTCCTGGGCGCGCCCTTCAAGCGGTTTTCGATATATCAGCCACGGTTCCCACATCGAACGCGGCATTACACTTACCTCATCAAATTCCTCGTGCGCGGCCTTAGGCCGATCCCCCCCTCGCATCGTCATTGTTAGGCGGATGATTTCACCTCGCCTTTCAAGACCCGCCTCTGCCAGCGCACAAGAGACGATATATGACACGAGCGGATTAGAGGCAACTACGACTTGCGCGCCTGGAACTAACTTAGGCAGCAAAAGTCTTCCCCACGTTACAAAAAAAACGCGTAATTCTTCCAGTTGCTCGGACGACAAAGTGGTGAACCGCGGCAAAGGCGATCTCGTGTGTCCGTCAAATGAGGGCGGTATTCTCCAAACACCGCCGCGTCCATTGCGGAGTTTGGTCTGTTGTTCAGGGGTGTACTCATGTAGACCGTACGGGGGGTCCGTCACGACCGCTTGGAAACTGCTGTCCTCTTGCCGCTCCAACCAATCAAAGCAATCCGCGTGAATAAGCGCAGCCTTACCGTGCGAGATTGGTTTCTCCCAACTCTCTTTGAGATAATCGCCGCTGCGCAGGATGAGAACCGTTGTGCCGCGCCTTATAAACACCGCGCTTTTCGCGGATGAAAAGCGCGGGCGTGTTTAGTCTCAAATACGACCTGACCGACGAGGTAGGATCGGTGCCGACGACCTCAGCGACTCGCGTCTCGATTTCTCGAACAGATAAAGATTTTGAAGATCCTGCAAGAACATGAAGAATGGCGTCACGAATACGTCCCGGAGCACATCTGTCGTTATCTTGTTTTTTCATTGACCGGCAAATTGGACGTCTAGACGTCTTTCGTCAATGTCGAATTTTGTGAGTGAATCACCATAAAAAAGCGGCTGGAAAACGGGGGGCAATCATGACTGGCGTTGCACAGGCTCGGAAAATCGCGTTGTCGATGCCAAAGGCAGAGGAGCATCCGCACCACGGTCACCCGAGCTTTCGGGTAAAGAATAAAATCTTCGCCACGCTGTACGGGTCGCGGGCGGTGGTGAAACTCTCGATTGCCGATCAGATTGCGCTGGTGTAGATGGATCCGAAGGCGTTTTCGCTGAACGCGTGGTCACATCAGGGTTGGACCAACGCGGACTTGAAGCGCGTGAGCGCGGCGCGGTTTCGCACGCTCGTCGCGAGCGCTTGGCGTAACGTAGCGCCAAAGCGGTTGGTGATGTCACGCGAAGGAACGACACGCAAGACCTGTAAAAACCCCGCTCGCGTTCGTAGGGACTAACGACCGGATCGTGCCGCGAATTTCGTGTCCACGTCGCTCGATCAATAGTCGACGCTGAACATAAGCCTCCCTTTCCAGCGTGAAGCCATCCTTGGCGTAGTCCTTCCCTGACTGTTGCTCCGCGAAATCGCCCGCTCGTTAAGAACCGATAGCCGGCGCCGGGTTCACCTTCCGCGGCACCATCGGCACTTCGAACAACGAGCGGGACTTTTGCTCCGCGGCTTCCAGCGCGCGCTCCAGCTCCACTTGCGCGGTTACATCCGAGATCGTTACGAGCAGATACGAAACTTTGCCGCCGTCGAGCACGCGGTTGAATTGCAGCGTGAGGTAGCGATGCGCCACCGCGGCGGCCGACGACGGAACCGCGACTTTGACCGCGTTCAGCGGGTTCAGTTGGGTGATCAGTGCTTCCTTGACGCGATCGCCGAACAGCATGTCGATGTAATCGCACGCGGCGGCGTGCACCGGCGGCGCGACGAGATCCTTCAGCAACGCGCGGAAGTCCGTTCCCGGCTCGATCGGGCGCCCGAGCATCGCGGGCAACGACGCGGAATATTGCGAGCGGATGCGAAACGCGGGATCGATGAGAAGCAAACCTTCCTTCACATTGCGCAGAATCTCCACGGTCTCGCGTTGCTCGGCGGCGGCTTGGCGATCGCTGCGCAGCAGCCGCCGCAGCGACACGAACATCACGCCCGCGAACTTGAGCAGCAACAGCAAAATACCGGCGGTCTGGATCGTACGCAGCCAACTCGCGCGCGACGCGCCGATCGCCTGAGTCTCGGTGACGAAATCGTTAGCCGCCGCGAGCAGCGGCAAATTGTTCGCGCGGCTGTAGGCAAGCACCGCCGTCAGCTCTTCGCCGGTGAACTCGGGTTTGCCGACGATGAGTTGGACCAGCACGTAGTAGGGATTCCACAACCCCGCAATCTCGTCCTGGATCTCGCGCCCGCTCGGCGTGGTCACGGCGTGCAACTCCACCGGCCGGTTGTCGCCGCCCGGCACGATGCCGCCCCCGCGGAACGCGAGCATCGAGCGCTGGAAGATGTCGGCGGCATCGCGCAGCTCCTCGATCGTGTCGGTGCGATAGCGCCTGCGGGCCGTGCGATCGGCGTCGAGCTCCCATAGCGTGCGCGCGACGCGTTGCGAGACATAGCGCTGGCGGCCGGCGAGATTGATCGCGACGGCATCTTGATCGATCTGGAACGACGTGTAGAAATTGAGCGCGACAACCGAGAGATCGAGCACTAGAAACAGCGCGGCCGCAAGCAGGAAGACGCGGTATTGCCGCACGTACGAAATCAATGTTTCCTTTGTCACGGGTATCTCCTTTGCCGGTTCCGTCTACGGCGACGAAAAAAGAAAGGGCGCTCATCGTGTCATGGTGGCGGAGGAGGTGGTCCACCATGCGACAATGAGCGCCCTTGCTCGTACGCGCCGGACCGGCATCGGAGGGCGCGACTTTGCGTTGGATGCAATGCAAACGCGATGCCAACGCGAGCGACCGGCGACAACATGTGGAATTACCGCGCTGGCAGCGCCGTGCGCCGATATGGACCCTGCCTCGGAGCGGCGCAACGTGCACCGCGAGAATACAAACGACGCGCCGCTGCACCAATCGAACAACCAAACGCAACCTCAGTGCAGCGACTTGTCGGCCGCCGCCTCGGACAATATCGCGCGCGCGGGTCAGAACACCGAGACACGCAAGGGATTGATCGGCCGCCGTTCGCCTCGGATAAATATTTGCGCGCGAGCGTG
>JBGPCS010000376.1:0-3233 GCA_041481875.1 Sulfurifustaceae bacterium | reverse complement strand
GAGAAACTTTGGGGTGATGGGAAGCGGCTGAAGGGCTGATCGCGCTTCCGCGCGATTCATCGTGTATGTAATAAATTGTACTTGCGGTTCGGGAACCGCAAGTTAATTTATTACAAACTCCACAAGATCGCGCCGAAGGCACGAACCCCGATCCCTACGGTGCCGGCGTCGAATACTTCCCGTGGATCGCCTCGATATCGGCCAGCGTTTCGGCGTCGAGTGTCATGTTGACGCTGTCGATATTGCGCTTCAACTGATCCATCTTGGTCGCACCGATGATCGTCGCGCCGACGAACCAGCGCTGGCGTACGAACGCGAGCGCCATGTGATCGAACGCGAGACCGCGCTTTTGAGCGAGTGCGCCGTAGTCGGCCACGGCGATCGGCACGATGGAACGGGCGTAACGCGGTTGGAACTCGGCGAACAGGGTGAAGCGGGCGCCGGCCGGTTTGGCGCCGTTCAAATATTTTCCCGAGAGCATGCCGCCCGCGAGCGGACTGTACGCGAGCAGCGGTACCTTTTCGCGGTAGCTGGTTTCGGCGAGATCGAGATCGAACTGGCGGCTTGCGAGGTTGTAAACGTTTTGCACCGAGATCGGCGCCGGCGCGCGGATTTGTTCGGCGACCCAGCAGAAGCGGCTCACGCCCCACGAGGTTTCGTTCGACAGGCCGTAGTGGCGGATTTTTCCGGCCTTGATGAGCTCGGCCATCGCTTCGACCTGTTCCAGGATCGGAACGGTTTCGCGTTCTCGTTTCGCGCTGAATTCGGTGGCGCCGAACATTTGCACGTTGCGATCGGGCCAATGAATTTGGTATAGATCGAGGTAGTCGGTCTGCAGTCGTTTCAAACTGTCGTTCACCGCTTCGACGATGTTCGCGCGGTTCACCTGGGTCTTGCCGCCCCGCATCCAGTCGCGCCGTCCCGGCCCCGCGACCTTGCTCGCGACGATCAGCTTGTCGCGCGGCTGGTGTTTCAGCCAGGTGCCGATACATTGCTCGGTGCGCGATGCGGTTTCGGCGCGCGGCGGCACCGGATACATCTCCGATGTGTCGATGAAGTTGATGCCCTGCGCCACCGCATAGTCGAGTTGCTCATGCGCCTCGGTTTCGGTGTTCTGTTGGCCCCAGGTCATCGTGCCGAGGCAAATTTCGGAAACCAATAATTCGGTGCGACCCCAACGATTGTATTTCACGTTCCGCCCTCTCTTGATGTTGTGACGCGAAGCTCCAATGAATTCCGTTCGCTATGAGCCGCGAACCATGTCGAACGGTCGACAGACGATTAGCAAAAGGACGGATAGGCGAGCCATCGCCTTCTATCCGCCCGCGCTAGGTACGCTGAGAGAAAATATCGAACCGAGTGTTCGCCGCATCTCGGCGATCGTTACGTAAGTATCCATGTTCGGGTATCCCCAGCGCGAGCAGGTGAGCCGGAAGATGTCGGGATTTTTCTCCGATCGTAAATCCATGCGCGTGGAAAACGTTCGTATCGGAACGTATCCGCCCGGCGATATGTCCGTCATCGACCCGGACATGCCTGCGGCATAGTGGACCGGGCCGGCGTCGGCGTTGGGGCCTTCCGTTTCCTCCGGGACCGCCTTCTTGATCGTTATGGTATCCCGTGCAACGGTGCGGGCGGAGTCGCTGCGGCTATACAGCTCGAACTTGCAAAACGGGTAGTAGTGCAGCACCTGCACGTTGGGCATCACTTGCCCGTTCTGGATGTATACGCTGGTTCCCTCCGGTGGAATCGTCAGCTCCTGATTCAAGCTCAGCCGCGAGCCCGCGGGGACGACATAGTACGGCGAATTTTCGTTGCCTTGATAGGACGTGGTTTGACAGGCGGTTAGCAAGGTCGCCAATAGAAAGAAAACGAGTAGGACGATGCGCATCTCGCACCTCCATGGCCGTGGGTAACAGCGTCAGGAACGAAGTATAACGCCGCGCCGATGACCGCGTCTCACCGCCCGAGTAACAACCCGGCGGGTCTGACTTGCCTTCCGTCACCCAACATCAATTGTTTTTTCCCGTCATCCGCCGGCGCCCGGTAGACGCAGAGCGAACAGCGGATCAAGGGTGCGCCGAATCTCGGCGACGGTTACATGGTGATCCATGTTCGGATAACCGAACCTCGCACAGGTGAGGCGGTAAACCTCCGGATTCCTCTCCGACCGCAGGTCCATCTGCGTGAGGAAGGCTTGTATCGGCGGATAACCGCCTTCCATTTGCGAGCGCCTAATCGGCGATGACAGGGCGGCGCGGTGGATCTCGCCGATACGCGCGACGGCGCCGTCCCATTGCAGTTGCGAGGTCTTCGTGACCGTCATGTCATCGGGTGGAACTGGGCGCGCCGAGTCGCTTAGTTGGTGCAACTCGAATTTGCAGAAGGGGTAGTAATGCTGAATTTCGGTGTTGGGCAAAACCCTACCATTCTGGATGTAGACGCTGAGCTGGTACGGTGGAATGGACAGTTCCTTGCTCAGGATCACATGCGTGCCGGTCGGCACGACATAGAACGGGGAGCTGTCGTTGGCTTGATACGAAGCGGTTTGGCAGCCGGCGAGCAGCACTAACGACGCGAGAGGGATTAACGGGTGGACGCGCATCTCACACCTCCTTGTCTGGGGCGAGGCGATCAAAATCGAAGTATAGCGCCGCGCCGGCAAAAACTCCGCTGACGCGACGATTCACCCGACCGAGGGCGGCGCGCGCCTAGCGGTGCCCTAGTTCGGTGGTACGCGGATATACGTGCGCAACAGCTCGACGAATTTCTCCGGCTCGATCGGCTTGCTGAAATAGTAGCCCTGCATCTCATCGCACGCGCGGCTGCGCAGGAACTCGGCTTGCTCCGCGGTTTCCACACCCTCGGCGACGACCGTGAGTCCGAGCGTTTGACCCATCGCGATGATCGCTTCGGCAATGGCGTTGTCTTCCGAATCGTTCGGGATGTCGCGAATGAAGGAGCGATCCACCTTGAGCGTATCGATCGGGAAGCGCTTGAGCTGCGCGAGGGAAGAATAGCCGGTGCCGAAGTCGTCGATCGCGAGGCGCACGCCCATCGCCTTGATGGCCGTCAGTAGTTTGATGGCGCGCTCGGTGTCCTTCATGACCATGCCCTCGGTAATCTCCAGCTCGAGCCGCTCGGGCGGCATGCCGGATTCCGCGAGCGCTTCGCGGATGTCTTTCAGCAATTCGCCGTCGTTGAATTGGCGCGCCGAGAGATTCACCGCCATG
>JBGPCS010000375.1:0-3242 GCA_041481875.1 Sulfurifustaceae bacterium | reverse complement strand
CCGGTGAATATTTTTCTACGTTTTGTTTCAACGCTTCGTAGCCCAAAGTTCGATGGTGAATGAAGGTTTGATTCACCAAACCCTCCTCCACAATCGTGTGAAGCATGGCGTTCAGGAACGCCACATCGGTATCGGGCTTGAATTGAAGGAAGTAGGTCGCGTGCCGCGCTAGCTCGGTACGGCGTGGGTCCGCAACGATCAGCGTGACGCCCGCCTTCACCGCATTCTTGATCCACGTTGCCGCAACCGGGTGATTCGACGTTGGATTGGCGCCGATCACGAGCAAGACCTCTGCTTTCAGAACATCATGAACCTGATTGGAGACCGCTCCGGAATTGATCCCCTCCATCAGCGCCGCGACGCTGGAGGCGTGGCACAGGCGAGTACAGTGATCGACATTGTTCGAACCGAAGCCGGTACGCACTAACTTTTGGAAGAGGTACGCTTCTTCGTTCGTCCCCTTCGCCGACCCATAGCCGGCTAACGCCTTCTTCCCGTGACGCTCGCGGATATCACGCAATCCGCCAGCTGCGATATCGAGCGCTTCGTCCCATGTCGTCTCGCGAAATATTTCTGAATAATCATCCGGATCTACGACTAAATTCCGGTGCTTCGCTATGCCCATTTTGCGAACCAGCGGCTTCAACAAGCGATGTCGATGATGTACGTAGTCGAGACCGTAGCGTCCCTTCACGCACAGCCGCCCGCGGTTGGCGGGGCCATCCTTGCCTTGAACATGGAGGATGCGGTTGTCTTTGACGTGATAGGTCAGCTGGCAGCCGACGCCGCAATAGGGGCAGACGGAGTCGACTGTCTTCTCGATCGGCTCGAGGGCGACCCCACCTGCCGGCATGAGAGCGCCGGTCGGGCACGCCTGCACGCACTCCCCACATGCAACGCAGGTGGATTCCGCCATCGGGTCGTCGAGATCGAAGACGATTTTAGAATGCTCGCCCCGGAAAGCGTAACCGATGACGTCGTTTACCTGCTCTTCGCGACAGGCGCGCACGCAGCGTGTGCACTGGATGCAGGAATCGAGGTTCACGGCGATCGCCGGGTGGGATAAATCCGCTCGCGGATGCGCACGGGGACGAAAGCGCGGCGTTCTGACCCCTAGTTTCTGCGCCCATGTCGCAAGCTCGCTATTGAGCGTGCGGCGCTCGGGCGCCACGTCGGCAAGCAGCAGTTCGAGAACCATTTTTTGACTAAGCACGGCGCGTTCGCTGTTGGTCGTTACTTCCATGCCGGCCTTCGGGTAGCGACAGCAGGACGGCGCAAGCACGCGCTCACCGTCGATTTCAACGACGCATGCGCGACAGTTGCCGTCCGCACGCAAGCCCTTCGCGTAACACAGCCGCGGGATGTCGACGCCGTAGCGCAGCGCAATCTCGATGATCGGCTCGTTAGATTGACCGACGACGATCTTGCCGTTCAATTTAAACTCAACGGGTGATGCTGCGATTTGTTGCTTAAGGATCGCGCTCATAGATGTGGGTCATGCTATTTCACGAGAGAAATATCTCATCACGCTCAGCACCGGATTCGGCGCTGCCTGGCCTAGACCGCAGATCGAAGCGTCCGTCATCGCCTGGGACAACTCCTTGAGCAGCGGCTGATCCCATGTCTTGGCTTCCAGCAACTTGAGCGCTTTGACGGTGCCGACACGGCACGGCGTACATTGCCCGCAGGACTCCGCGGCAAAAAACTTCATCAAGTTACGCGCTACGGCACTGGCCCGGTCCTTGTCCGACAGGACCACTACAGCGGCAGAGCCGATAAAGCAGCCGTAAGGCGCGAGCGTATCGAAGTCGAGTGGCACGTCGCCCAGCGACGCAGGCAGTATCCCGCCTGACGCACCGCCAGGCAGGTAGCCGTAGAACGCGTGCCCGTCCTGCATTCCTCCGCAATACTCGTCGATCAATTCCCCGACGGTGATACCGGCGGGCGCGATGTGCACGCCGGGCTTCTTGACGCGCCCGCTTACGGAGAAGGAACGAAGGCCGTTGCACCCACGACGACCGTGACCGCTAAACCAATCCGGTCCGCGCTCGAGGATATCCCGCACCCAATGTAACGTCTCCAGGTTGTGCTCAAGTGTCGGGCGGCCGAACAGCCCGACTTGCGCGACGTAAGGAGGCCGCAGCCGCGGCTCGCCGCGCTTGCCTTCGATCGATTCGATCATGGCCGACTCCTCGCCGCAGATATACGCGCCGGCGCCACGCCGAAGGTGGATCGGTGGAATCCGCGCCGGGGGATCGGCGCGCAGCGCCGCGATTTCACCTTCCAATAATGCTCGACAACCGTGATATTCATCGCGTAAGTAAATGTAGATCTCGGCGATATCGACCGCCCAGGCCGCGACCAATGCGCCTTCCAAGAAACGATGTGGGTCACGCTCGAGATGCCACCGGTCCTTAAACGTGCCCGGCTCGCCCTCATCGATGTTGACCACCAACAAACGTGGTGCCGCTTCCGCTGCAACCGCCCTCCACTTGCGCCCGGCCGGGAAACCAGCGCCGCCGAGGCCGCGTAGGCCGGCGTCTTCCATCGCGCCGATCACCATCTCGCGCGCTTTACCGCCGCTGATACAGGATTGGTACAGCTCATACCCGCCTTTCGCGCGATAAGCCGTGTAGTCGACGGGAATTGGGCTGACGATGTCGAGATGCGGGTGAACGTCGCCGCTTCCGCTCGTCGGATGACGAACCGCTTTCGCCTGCACCAGCGTCGCGATCTTCTCGCCCGTCGCGTAGGGCAGCGGATTCTGGCCGATGACCGCGACCGGCGCGGTTTCGCACCGACCGACGCACGGCGCCGGAATGATGCGCACGTCCTTACCGAGAATCGCGGGAAGTTTTGCGAGTAACTCGCGTGCGCCGGCAAGTTCGCAGCTGATCGAGTCGCACACGCGCACCGTGATGGCGGGCGGCGCGGCATCTCCCTCCTTCACCACATCAAAGTGATGATAGAAGGTCGCGACTTCGTAGACCTCCGCCATCGCGAGCTTCAGCTCCGCCGCCAACGCCACGAGATGTCGCGCGTGCAAACAGCCGAAATGGTCCTGGAGCCGATGTAGGTATTCGATCAGGAGATCGCGTCGGCGCGGGGCATCGCTCAGCAAGCCGTTTACGTCGGCGTGGGCGCGCGCGTCTACCTGACGGCCTTTCGGTGTCGTCCTGACCCGAGGAGAGTTGACGGGAGTGTCTTCGTCGTGCCGCTTGCGGCTCACACAACCTCGCTAT
>JBGPCS010000374.1:0-3246 GCA_041481875.1 Sulfurifustaceae bacterium | reverse complement strand
TGCTTAGTTAGGTCCCATAAAATGCACTACCGGCGCGCTTCGCACGTCGGGCCTGGAGGAGGCAACAAATGGCTCAAACCGCGAATCAATACCTGGACGCCGATGAACTCTTGCATTTAGCGTTGGAAGCAAGCCGGCAAGACAAGCACGAAGAAGCGATCACGTTCCTCAAGCGCGCCCTGGCATTAAACGCCAACGACGCGCGGTTGCACTATTTGCTCGGCGCAGAGCATGCGCAAATCGGGCTCTACGACCGCGCCGTGGAGGAAATGCAGCAGGCGGTAAAGCTTGATCCCGCGCTCGATACCGCGCATTTCCAGCTCGGGCTGCTTCACATAACGTCCGGGCGCGCCGAGGCGGCAGCCGAGGCGTGGAAGCCGTTGGACCGACTCGGACCTGAACATCCGCTGTTTCTCTTCAAGACCGGATTGGTGCACCTGGCTAAGGATGAGTTCACCGAATGCGAGGAATATCTGCGGCGCGGCCTGAGCGCCAATAAATCGAACGCTGCGCTAAACAACGATATGCAGCGGGTGCTCAAAGAGGTGGAGAATCGTACGCCGCCGCCTGGCGCGGCGGCTGCCCCCCCGGGCGCGGTGCCGCCGAAACCCGCTAATCCTAAGCATGTACTGCTTTCCGCCTATAAGCGGAATCGGCTCGAGGACAAAGACAATTAACGGAACGGCGCGATCGCGCTTGCTGCGCGCCGCTCGTTTCGCACGCCGACCTGCACCGAGTGCCCTATGGATCCGATTAATCGTCTCAGTCGGATAATCGAGACGCTGCGCCAGCAAATGGCGGAGTCGGCGAAGCGGCCGGGTCCGTCCAAACCATCGTCCGATGAGGTGCGGGCGCGCAACCGATCCGACCGCCCGAGCGTTGAGGAGCTCCGGCACCGCATCCTTCAGCGCGTCCGGGAGATCGAGCCCGACAATCCGGACCGTGGGCGACGGGCACGTAGAATTTTCCTGGAATCCGTCGTCGCGTGGGAATTCGGCGATGAGTTGTTGCTCGACAGTCAACTCGATCGCCTGATCGACAGCCTTCAGCAAACCTTCGAGACCGATCCCGAATTGGATATACAATTTCGCGAGCTTATCGCGAACCTCGCGCAGCGCTAAGCGTCGCCGGAGCCGGAAGCCGGCCTTCGGCAACGCGTCACACGCGCTTGTTGAATTTGTTCAGTGTGTCATACCCTTCGCGCAGAAGGCGCAACGCGCGCGCGTGGAGCTGCGACACGCGGCCCTTCGAAACACCCAGCGCGTCGCCGATTTCGACGAATTCTTTGTGCTCGAAATAGTGATAACGCACGATCTGCCGCTCCCGTTCCGGCAACGCCTCCACCAACAACGTCATCCGCTCTCCGAGTCGCTTCACTTCGAGCGACACGTACGGATCCGCCGCGCGATCTACCTCGTCCGCCTTCCATACCCCGGATTCCTCCAGCAAGTATCCGATCGCGAGTTTCAAGGTAAGATCGAGCATGCGGGCAAAGGCGTCCTCCCCGGGCGAGCTTTCATGCTCCTTGATGGATTTTAATCGTTCGCGCTGCAGGCGCCGGCGCTGTGCCTTCTGCGTGGCAAGCTCGGACAGTTTCTCTATGCCGTTCAAGATCGCGCCCCGAATCCGATAAGTCGCGAACGTCGCAAAGCTCGCTTCCCGCTTCGGATCGTATCGCTCGATCGCTTCGAGCAGCCCCACGCGCGCGAATTGCAAGTAATCGGCGAATTCGACGCTGTCGTCGAAGCGGCTGGCGTAAAGCGTGGCGGCGACCTTCTGTGCCGTGATCAGGTGACGCTCGATCAATACTTTCCTCGCGCCACCGTCCTGCGAGGACACGTATCGCTGCCAGAGCGCCGCTTCGTCCGTCGACGCCTTCCCGGATTCAGGCTCCTCCTCCAGCACGCGCGAGACTCCAGATTGTCGTCAGTGGAAACTGCCGAGCGTCGCCTTTACGACCAAATTCCATCCGTCGATCAGCACGAACATCAAAATCTTGAGCGGCAGCGAAATCATCATCGGCGGCACCATCAACATCCCCATCGACATGAGAATCGTGGACACGACCAGATCGAGCAGCAAAAAGGGTAGAAATATCACGAAGCCGATTTGAAACGCGGTTTTCAGCTCACTCAGCATGAAGGCCGGGATGAGGTGCAAGGTTTTGACATCGTCGACTGTTTCCGGCGTTTCGGTTCCGGACACGTCGAGCATGAGGCGCAGATCTTGTTCGCGCGTCTGGCGGATCATGAAATCGCGCACCGGTTTCAGTCCGCGGTCCACCGCCTTGTCGAGCGAGAGCTTACCGTTCAAGTACGGCGTCACCGATTGCTCGTTCACTAGGTTGAATGTCGGCAACATGGTGAACAACGTCAAGAACAGCGCCAAGCTGATCAGCACCGTGTTCGGCGGCGTCTCCTGCATCCCCAGCGCGTGGCGCAGCATCGCCAGCACAATGATGATGCGGGTGAACGACGTCATCACGATCAGGATCGCCGGCGCGAGGCTCAAGATCGTTAGCGCGATCAGTATCTTGACCGCGGTGGCGATCTCCTGGCGCCCGGCGGCGCCTTCGCCGATCTTTATGTCGACGCCGGGTAGACTCAGGTCGGCCGCCTGCACATCCGCGATTCCCGCAAACGCGAGCACGCCGAGGCACACGCACGCGGGCGCCAACCAGCCGCGAACGGTCGCACGGAACGCCGGTTTAGTCGTCGTGGCGCGCTGGTGTGGTTCGCGGCTGTTCATATAGGAGCGTGATGTGATCGGCGCTTTGGCCGAGAAGGAGTTGCACGCCGTCCAGTTCGATCAAGAATAACATGGTCTTCGGCGTGAGCCGGCGCGCTTCGAGCAACTTGATGCGCGCCGAGCCGGCGAATGTCGGATGGTAGAGCGACGGCAGATAGCGCTTGAGCAGATAAACGCCGCCGACCCCGATCAGTGCCGCAACGATCAACCCGCCGACGACGCGCGCGAGCAGACCGGCCGACGCGTCCTCGGTCTTTTTGAACGGAATCCGTTGCTCGACGGGATCGGTCGACGCCGTGTTCGCGTCGGCCGTCATCCCCGTAAAGAGAGGCGCGAGCGCGACCACGACGAGCGCGAACCGCAGTCCCCGCCGCGGTTTCCTAACCCGACAAAATTTCCGAGATGCGTACGCCAAAGTTGTCGTCGACGGCAACCAAATGACCACGTGCAATGAGTTTGCCGTCGAGCAGGATATCGGCCGGCGCTTTCGTTTCCTTG
>JBGPCS010000373.1:0-3255 GCA_041481875.1 Sulfurifustaceae bacterium | reverse complement strand
GAGCAGCTCCGCCGTGAGGTCGTATTCCTTCGCCAGACTCCACTCGCGGCGCATGGTTTCGATGGCGGGGCCCAATGTCGCCGCGTAGTCGAGAATCGCGCGCTCCATGGGATCGGAGGGATTCAGCTCGCTGGCCAACGCGGCGGCGTTCACAACCGATCGGGCTTGCGAGGGTAGGGGATGGCTTGCGGCTTCGTGCAGCCGTTCGCCGGTGGCGACTTCGGCGAGTGCCATGCGGTTTTCCGTGAGCGTGCCGGTCTTGTCCACGCACAATACCGTGGCCGAGCCGAGCGTCTCGATGGCCGGCATGCGGCGCGTAAGCACGTTCTTTTGAGAAATGCGCCAAGCGCCGAGTGCGAGAAAGATAGTGAGTACGACGGGGAATTCTTCCGGGACCATCGCCATGGCGAGCGTAATCCCCGCGAGCAGACCGTCAAGCCAACCGCCGCGCAGCGCCGCGTAGAGTAGAACGACAACCACGCATAGACCGATTCCGATCGCCGCAAACAGGCGCACGATGCGCGCCGTCTGACGCTGCAGCGGCGTGTCTTCGATGTTCAACTGTTGCAGCGCCGTACCGATCCCGCCGATTTGCGTGCGTGCGCCGGTTGCCAAAATGCGCGCCGTTCCTTGCCCGTGAACGATCAGGGAACCCGAATAGACGAACGGCGAGCCGTCGCCGCCCGGCGCCAACATTTGGCTGATGTCAGCGTCGGCGGCGCGCTTCGCAACGGGCAAGGACTCGCCGCTGAGAAGCGATTCATCCGCGCCGAATCGATTGCATTCGAGCAGGACACCGTCGGCGGGCACCCGGTCGCCTTCGCCGAGCAGGACCAGATCTCCCGGCACGACCTCGCGTCCCGCGATTCGGCGCTGCGCGCCGTCGCGAATCACGAGCGCGCGCGGGCTCGACAGATCGCGCAGCGCGTCGAGCGCGCGCTCGGCCTTGCGCTCCTGATAAATCGTGATGGCCATGACCACGACTACCGAGCCCAGTAGAATGAGGGCTTCCCGTATGTCGCCCAGGGCAAAATAAATCGCGCCGCCCGCTATCAGCAACAAAAACATCGGTTCGCGCACGACTTCCTTCGCGACCGCGACGATCCCGCGCTTCTCGAGGCGCGGAAGTTCGTTCGCGCCGTGCCGCTCGAGTCGTCGTTTCGCTTCCGCTTCGGTTAGTCCGGCTAGCGGCGTATTGGGTGGCATCGGGTGATTCGTCACGGTTGCGACATATAGGCCGGGCGGCTACCCATCGGTTAGCGTATGCCGAGAGAGGAGCCGAAAGAAGAGCTTGCCATGTCGAACCCTACTTTACCTCGGATCGGCGGTCCTGCGGGCGCCGATACCCGGACAATACACACAACGCCGTGTCGCAGTCGAGATATCGATCGCGACGCCGAAGAGCTTACTCAGAGAGTTGAGCGTTGGAATTTCCCGCGCGCGGTGATTTCGCCGTCGCCATTCTTCTTGAGAAAGTTCCGCCGAGAGATCCGACCGCGATCCTGACGGAAGCAATACGCAATTACTTCGGCTTATAAGGAAGAGACTCGCCGGACGCCGACCGGCGTCATTGCATCAGCGCGGCCGGGGATAATTAGTTTAGTTTTGTTCGCGGGGTGGCGTTGCGCGGCGAAGACGTCCTGTCGTGCATTTTCTGGATGCGAACCGCACTCACCGTGCGTCGCGCGCTCACTTCGCTTAGGGACCGCCGAATACTCGATTCTGCCGAATCAGCCTAGGGAACCTCTGATTTATTATCCCTCTCCCCCCGGGAGAGGGGTTGGGGTGAGGGAAACAGCGCGACTTCTCGCAACGCCGCCCCTCACGCCGGCCCTCTCCCGGACGGAGAGGGAATTAATCAGAATTTCCCTAGCCGCGTGCCGGCTTCGCCGGCCGAGCGATCGTCTCCTGTTCGCGTTCCTTTTGTATTAGCTTCGCGGCCAACCCCGTCTCCTCCGCGATGCCTTCCAACAGATCGTCGAACGTGACGATGCCGACGAGATCGTCCCGCTCATCGACGACCGGCATACGACGTATTCCCTTGTGGCGCATTAGTGCGAGCGTCTCGTAGACACCCTTGGATTCATCGACGTAGGTCAATGCACGGCTCATGATGTCTTTCACCGCCAGTTGATCGGGCGAAACGTTCATGGCGACGACTTCGACGACGATGTCGCGATCCGTGACGATGCCGATGGGTCGCACACCTTCAGACCCTTCGATGCCCACCACTAGATCGCCGACGTGACGTTCTCGCATTAGGCGCGCGGCGTCCGCAATGCTGGTGTCCGCGGCGCAAAATACGACGTCCCTCGTGCAAATTTCACCGATACGCATGTTGTTCTCCTGAAGGTGCAGTGAACCGTTACGCTCTCACTCTACGAGCCAGGGGAACGGCCGCTTTGATCTGTATCAAATTAGATTCCGCCGCACTCGATTAGCCTTGCGTGGGACGACAAAGACCGAGCCGATGAAGACCAGTTCGGCGAATTTCATGAAATCCTACTCATCGGGGTTATTGCGCTTTCGCGGCCGCCGGATATGCGCCGATGCTGATCATCAGCGTGGCGGACGATCTGTTTGACGCCTTTACAAGCGCGTAATACGTCGCCGCTCAACTACCGCGCGCCGGCTTCCTGGGTTTTCACCCGGCGGCCACATTTGGCTCGGTCATCACCAGGCCATTACCGACGAAATGATCGCGTTCCTGAAGAAGCACTTGGCTGCCGGCAAACAAAACAATAGACGCTAGCGGTTTTGATGCAGGTCAACATCACGTTCGCATAATCCGCGCACACTCAGCGTCAATTCGTATTGCGGTGACGCCCTCATGAGCCAATCTTATCCGTCGATATTCGCGTCCGGCCGTATTGGCCATTTGACCGTGAAAAATCGTCTCGTGCTGCCGCCGATGGTGCGCAACTACGCTGCGGACGACGGGCGCGCGACGGAACGATACATCGCACACATCGAGCGTATCGCCCGCGGCGGTGTGGGCACGATCATTCTCGAGGCGAGCTTCGTCCGGCAAGACGGAAAAGGGTTCGCGCATCAGTTAGGCATACATTCCGACGCCATGATCGACGGTCTGCGCGCGCTGGCGACAGCGGGACGCCGGTACGGCGCGTTGATAGGCATACAGTTGTACCACGGCGGGCGCCAGGCCTCCGCCGCGACCTCCGGTTCGCAACCGCTCGCGCCAAGCGCGATCCCCGATCCGGTCGTGAACGAGCTGCCGCACGAGATGACGGCGGT
>JBGPCS010000372.1:0-3262 GCA_041481875.1 Sulfurifustaceae bacterium | reverse complement strand
GCCGCCGGAAAAACGCCCGTCGGTGATGAGCGCGACGTCGTTGCCCAAGCCCATGCCGATAATGGCGGACGTCGGCGTCAACATTTCCGGCATTCCCGGCCCGCCCTTCGGGCCTTCGTAGCGGATCACGATGACGTCGCCTTTTTTTATCTCCTTGCGCTCGAGCGCTGCGAGCATCAACTCTTCCGAATCGTACACGCGCGCCGGGCCGCGGAAGCGCGTGCCCTCCTTGCCGGTGATCTTGGCGACGGCGCCGTCCGGCGCGAGGTTGCCGCGCAATATCTGAATATGTCCGCTCGCTTTGATCGCCTTCTCGACCGGCAGGAAAACGTCTTGTCCGGACTTCAAACTCGGTGCGTCCTTGAGGTTCTCGGCGATGGTCTTGCCGGTCACGGTGACGCAGCTCCCGTCGATGAAACCCTTGGCCAATAAATATTTCATCACCGCCGGTATGCCGCCGACTTGATGCAGATCCTCCATGACGTATTTTCCCGAGGGCTTGAGATTCGCGAGGAACGGCACGCGGTTGCTTACTTTCTGGAAGTCATCGATCGTAAGAGCCACTCCGATCGCGCGCGCCATCGCGATCAAGTGCAACACCGCGTTGGTCGATCCGCCGAGCGCCATCACGATCACCATCGCGTTCTCGAACGCGGCGCGCGTCATGATGTCCGACGGCTTCAGATCGTACTCGAGCAGATGGCGCACCGCTGCGCCCGCGTTGCGACACTCGTCGGCCTTGCGCGCATCGACCGCGGGCGTGGAGGAGCTGTACGGCAACGACATACCGAGCGCCTCGATCGCGGACGCCATAGTGTTCGCGGTGTACATGCCGCCGCACGCGCCGGCACCGGGGCAAGATTGACGCACGATATTTTCGCGCGTCTGATCGTCGATGTTGCCCGCAAGATACTCGCCGTAACTCTGGAACGCCGACACCACGTCGAGCGCGCGGTTACCTAAGTGGCCGGGTTTGATCGTGCCGCCGTAAATCATGAGCGACGGCCGATTGAGCCGCGCCATCGCCATGACGCAGCCGGGCATATTTTTGTCGCACCCGGGGATGGTGATAAGCGCGTCGTACCACTGCGCGCCCATGACCGTCTCGATGGAGTCGGCGATCAGATCGCGCGACTGCAGCGAATAGCTCATGCCGTCGGTGCCCATCGCGATGCCGTCGGATACGCCGACGGTGTTGAACCGCAGCCCGACCAATCCGGCGGCGGCGACGCCCTCCTTCGCTTTCGCCGCGAGATCGTTCAGATGCATGTTGCAAGTATTGCCTTCCCACCAGACGCTCGCGATGCCTACCTCGGGCTTCGCCATATCTTCGCGCGTGAGGCCGATACCATAGAGCATCGCCTGCGATGCGCCCTGCGCGCGCGGCTCGGTGACGCGCGAGCTGTAACGGTTTAGCTTCTTCGACACAACGGACTCCGTCTTTCTATTGGGAATGAGACAATACTAATCGATAAGTCGGCGTGCGCGTTTCCACGGCGACAACCTCGCATCAAACGGCGCCAAGCGCAGTGGCGGCCTTATCGACGTCCTTGACCTTGACCCATAGCATCGCGGCGTAACGTCCCTCGCCGGCGCTCACCGCATCGACCGCGGTAACGTTGATTTTCGCGTCCGCCAGACGCCGCGTCACGCCCGCAATCGCGCCCTTGCGATCCTCGCCGTGGATGACGAAAACCGTCTTCGGCGCGCGCAGCTTCAGCTTCATGCGTTCGGCCGCCGCCCGAAACGCGGCTGAGTTCTCCGGCACGAAATCGAGCTGGGCCTTACCGCCGCTGCCGGGAAAGCCGGTGAAGGCCACGAGGTTCACGCCCTCGGCCACGAGCGATTGCACCAACCGCGTTGCTTCGCCACGCCGGTTGGCGACGTTGACCGCGAAGTAGTCCATCTTTCGTATTGTTTCCGTCATGCTCTGCTCCTTTCTCCCCGGACGGGGCGTCGTCGACCAAGCTACCCTAGCAAACCCGCGGCCGGTGAAACAGCGTCCGGTTCGAATCGTGCGGGTAGGTTACAATTTCCCTCGAATGGCCCGCCCCCGACTCGATCTCTATCGTCTCGTTCGGCCGCTGCTGTTTCGGCTCGACGCGGAGCGCAGCCATCGATTGACCTTCGCGCTGTTGCGGATCGGATATCGCGTCCCCGGCGTGCCGGCGCTAATTCGGTCCCGCGTCGGCCGGAAAGTCCCCGCGCTTCCCGTCGACCTCCTCGGACTTCATTTTCCGAATCCCATCGGGCTCGCCGCCGGGCTCGACAAGGACGCAAGCTATCTGCATATGCTCGCGGCTTTCGGCTTCGGCTGGCTCGAACTCGGCACCGTGACGCCAAGCCCGCAACTGGCAACCCCGAGCCGCGCCTATTTCGACTGATCCCGCAGCGCGCGCTCATAAACCGCATGGGCTTCAACAGCGCCGGCATCAGCGCCTTCATCGCGAATCTTTCGAGCGCCCCGAGACCGGCATTGATCGGAATCAACATCGGCAAGAACCGCGATACCCCCCTCGACCGCGCGCTCGATGACTACCGCTACGCGCTGCGAGCCGTCTACCTTCACGCCGCGTACGTCGCCGTCAACGTCTCCTCGCCGAACACGCCGGGGCTGCGCGAGCTACAAGAACGTGATCGCTTGGCGGAGTTGCTGCAAGCTCTGAAGGCCGAGCAAGCGACACTCGCTCGGGCACATGGGCTTTATGTTCCGCTGGCGCTCAAGATCGCGCCCGACTTGAGCGATGAGCAGATCGGCTTCATCGTTAAAACAGTGCTCGCGAGCGGTTTCGACGCCGTGATCGCCACGAATACGACCCTCGCCCGCCCCCACATCGAGGAAAGTGTGCTCTCGCAGGAAACCGGAGGCCTGAGCGGTCGCCCGCTGAAGCCGCTCTCGACGCGCGTCATCGCGAGCCTGTATCGCCGTCTGCACGGAAAGGTGCCGATCATCGGCGTCGGTGGTATCGAGAACGCCGATGATGCGTGGGACAAGCTCATCGCCGGCGCCGATCTATTGCAGATCTACACGGCGCTCATCTACCAAGGACCAGTCATCGTCAAGCGTATCGTCAGCGGACTCGCCGAGCGCGTAGCTCAGTCCGGACACCCGACGCTCGCCGCCGCTGTCGCGGCGGCGCGCACGCATCTAAAGAATGTCGCGCGCGACCCGACGGGGCTGTGACGGTTCGCGCTTCGCGCGACTCGTCGAGTTGTAATAAATTCTACTTACGGTTCCCGAATCGCTCCCGCACATCCTTCG
>JBGPCS010000371.1:0-3263 GCA_041481875.1 Sulfurifustaceae bacterium | reverse complement strand
TTAACGCAGATGAGAGAACAGCAGAGAATGACGACGCTTGTCGGCGCTCGGCCGCAATCCGTCTCGCTGCACGCGGGTAGGATTCGACCGGAAACTCGGTTCATTTTCCTATCCGCATTCATCCTGCGTTCATCTGCGGTTCCGATTTCTTAAGCTTATGGCAGGCTTCGAGTATCAGGCGCTGGATTCCACCGGCCGCGCGGTTCGCGGCGTCATCGACGGCGACGCCGAGCGTCAAGTACGCGCGCTGCTGCGCGAACGCGGACTGACGCCGCTCTCCGTCGGGATCATTCGCGAACAACAAACCACGACGGTAAACGGGACTCCGCGGTTAGTCCTGCGCCGCGGCATCTCCGGCGCCGAGCTAGCGCTCCTGACGCGTCAATTCGCCACGCTGGTGCATGCGGGGCTGACGCTGGAGGAATGCCTAAACGCGCTGATCGAGCAATCCGACAAACCGCGCACCCGCAACGTGCTCGCCGGCGTGCGCGGCCGGATGGTGGAAGGCCAATCGCTCGCACGCAGCATGGGGGCGTTCCCGCAAGCATTCCCCGACATCTATCGCGTCATGATCGACGCCGGCGAGCAATCGGGCCGACTGGTCGAAGTGCTGGAACGTCTTGCCGATTGGACTGAGAACCGCCAGGCGTTGCTACAGCGGGTCATGCTCGCGTTCATCTACCCGGCCATCGTCACGGTGATTGCCTTCGGCGTCATTTCGCTCCTGGTCGTCTACGTCGTGCCCCAGGTAACGCGCGTGTTCGAAAACACCGGGCAAGCGCTGCCGCTCATCACACGCATATTGATCGCCATCAGCAACGGCGCACGCGCCAGCGGATTGATATCGTTGCTCGCCGCGGTTGCCGGCACCGTCAGCTTCGTCGTCATGCTGCGCAATCCCGCGATACGGTTGCGCTGGCACCACTTCCTCTTGCGCGTACCGGTGATGGGGCGCCTGCTGCGCGGGACGAACGCCGCGCGTTTCGCCGATACGCTTGGTATCCTAACGGCGAGCGGCATTCCGTTGCTGCCCGCGCTCCAGTCGGCGGTGCCGGTGGTGACCAATCTGCCGATGCGCGCCGCCGTCGAAGAGGCGCTGCGCCAAGTGCGCGAAGGCGGAAGTCTGTCGCGCGCGCTGGCCAAGACGAAGTTGTTCCCGCCGCTCGTTGTCCATCTGATCGCCAGCGGCGAAGCGAGCGGTCGCCTCGATGCGATGCTACAGCGCGCCGCGGAGGCGCAGGCGCGCGAGCTCGAGAGCTGGGTGAAGACGCTGACGGCGATTTTGGAACCGGCGATGATCGTGGTCATGGGCGGGATCGTACTGTTCATCGTCGTCGCCATCATGCTGCCGATCTTCGAAATGAATCAATTGATCAAATGAGGTTAAGTATGCGCAAAACGGATTCAAACCTCGCGCGCTATCAGCGCGCCTTCACCCTCATCGAGCTGCTCGTCGTCGTTCTGATCCTCGGCATCCTCGGCGGGTTGATCATACCTCGCGTCATCGATCGCCCGGACCAGGCGCGAGTGGTCGCCGCGAAAAACGACATCAACACGATCATGAACGCGCTGAAACTCTATCGCCTCGATAACGGCGTTTACCCCTCGGCCGATCAAGCGTTGCAAGCGCTGGTCAAAAAGCCGGACACCGGCGACATTCCGCGCAACTGGAAGAGCGGCGGCTACATCGAAAAGCTGCCGAAAGATCCGTGGGGTCACGACTACCTGTACTTGAACCCGGGAGTGCGCAGCGACGTGGACGTCGTTAGCTACGGCGCGGATGGCCAGCCCGGCGGCGAAGGCTACAACGCCGACATCGGCTCTTGGGACGTCAACTGACCGCAGATCTTTATGGACCGCATCAGCGAACCGACTCTGCTGCACATGGATGTGCGAATGTCGCGAGCGCAAGACGCGCAAGAGCGACCCCCTCTGCCTCCGGGACGTGAGCCGATGCGACAGTATTATGAGATCGCATCAGCGAACATACTCCCCCTCTCCAAATCATATTGTCCCGCATCAGCGGACTTACTCCCCCTCTCCCTCCGGGAGAGGGCAAGGGGTGAGGGAGACGGAGTCCGGGAGAGGGATGGGGTGAGGGACGGCGCGCCGGACTGTCGCATCCCTCACCCTCATTCCCTCAGGATCGCTCACGACGTCCTGTCTCCCGCGATCTCAGTGCGTCCTGCACGTCACCGGAGGGAGAGGGAAGCGAGCCGTTGCGCGCTTGCCGCGCGCACTTTGATAAGAGTTGCGGGCTTCACGCTAGTCGAAGTCGTGGTCGTGGTGCTGATTCTTTCGATTATGGTCGGCATGATCGGCGTACGCCTGACGCGCGACGAGGGCGATATCGTGCGCGACGAAGCAAGGCGGCTCGCACTCGTGCTGCAGGGCGCGCGGCAACAAGCGATCCTCGAAGGTCGCCCCTACGCATTCGCGCTCACGCGCGAAGGCTATCGGTTCTTGTCGCTTAACGCGAAGAGCCGACTTGTCCCGATCGAAACCGATGAGTTACTCGCGCCCCGTACCCTACCCCGGCCGCTAACGCTCGAGCCAAAGAAGCAGCGCGATGAAATGCAACAGCGTTCGGATCTGATTCTGTTCGATCCGAGCGGGGAATTCCCAGTCTTCGCCATGGTGTTCACGTTCGGTCGCTTCGTGTGGTATGTGGAAGGACGAAGCGACGGGCAAATCCTATCCGCCCCCGCCCTCGAGCCGGCGGCGACTTGATAGAACGCGCCGATGAAGCGGGCTCATTCACGAAACCATGGCTTTACGCTCGTTGAAGTGCTGGTCGCGCTGGCGGTCATCACGATTGCGTTCGCGGCGGTTCTACGGGCGATGGGGCAAGCGATCGATCTCACCACGGAGCTGCGCCAGCGTACCGTCGCGCTGTGGGTCGCCGAAGAGCGTGCCGCCGATCATCAACTCCGCCGCGACTGGCCCGCGCTCGACACGACCGACGGCACGCTTGAGTTCGGCGGACGCGAGTGGCACTGGCGCGAGCGCGTCTCCTCGACGCCGTTCGAGGAGCTGCGTCGAGTCGACATCGAAGTCACGGCGCCGAAGTCGCCCGATGTGCTGGCCAGACTCGCGATATTCTTGCGCAGATCGTCATGACGATCTGTTCTGGCTTTCGGATTGCACCGATGCGCACGAGTCTTATTCATCGCATCAGCGAACCGACTCTGCTGCACATGGATGTGCGAATGTCGCGAGCGCAAGACGCGCAAGAGCGACCCCCTCTGCCTCCGGGACGTGAG
>JBGPCS010000370.1:0-3285 GCA_041481875.1 Sulfurifustaceae bacterium | reverse complement strand
CGCCTGCTGCCAGGACAACGTGGCTCCGCAAACTTCATTTTCCAACTCCGGTCCCGGAGCTTTTCAGCTCGAACGTGAGCGACGCCCAGAAACTTTCCCAATCGGCGCGTGACAGCAGCGACCCAGGAATCATGTGCACGCAGTTGATCAGCCATACCCCGGGTTTATTCAGATCGAGCACCGCGCGCCCGTCTTTGTCCGTGCGCACTTTCAGTTTATCGAGCGGGCTTTGTTTGGTGAACGCGACGACGAGCGCGCCTTCGAGCGGTTTGCCGCGATACAGCAGCCGCGCGCTGAATTTTCGTTGGCCGCCGTAGGGGTTCGTCTCGGCGATCAGCTCGAGCGGAAACCCGAGGGCGCGATCGGAACCGGCGCCGTCGCCCACTTTCACAAGCGACTTGGCGCAGCGGCTGTAGATTTCGAGAACCGCATTGCTCAGGCTGAAGCGTTTCTTTGCGACCTGCAAGTTCCGCTCGAGCCCTTCGGTCGTCAGATATTCTTCGAATTTGGGGAACGAATCGAACGTTATGTCGAACTTCTTGCTGTGGAATCCGACGATGTACAGCCCCGGCTCCTTAGTCGACACCGAGCCGGCGGGATCGTCGCCCAGATTGCCGGGCACCTTGCGCTCGCCGCCGGGTCCGGCATACACATAACGCTCGAAAGATTCCGGCGCGTAGAGCACCGATTCGCCCTTGAATTGTTGTCCGACATAGAGCCGCAGCGGTACCTGCTCGCCGCCCGCGACGTGGAATTTTTCCGGCTCGATCCAAAAATCGTGACCGCGGGCCGCAAGCGGCAGTGCAGTGAGCGCGAGCAAGGCATACAGTCGAAGGCCTTTTCCGCTAAACTTCCGCCGGAAAAAAAGAGAAGTAGGAGTCGCCATGGTTCCGTTCGTAATGGTCCGAGGTGCACGCAAGCATAACATGCGAATCGGCCTCGCTGCGGCTGCGCTCATCGGCGGCTGGCTCGCGACGGTCACGCCTTGTCTTGCCCATGAAATCCGCCCGGCGCTCGTTACCTTCACATTTGATACCGCGCCGCGCTACGACATCGAGCTGTCGGCGAACCTCGAGGCGCTGCTCGCGGGCGTGAGCCCCGCGCACAAGGACACGAACGAATCGCCGAACGCGCAGCGCTACAACGATCTGCGCGCGCTCTCGCCCGAGAAGCTGCGCGCGCAAGTCGAGGCGTTCATGCCGCAGTTGCTCGACGGCATGCACGTCGAGTTCGACGGGAACCGCTCGACGCCGCGCGTCACATCGATCGATATTCCGCCGGCCGGCGACCTCGCAATCTCACGGTTAAGCCGCGTGCGGTTCGAAGGGGATGTTCCGCCGGATGCAAAAATGTTCCGCTGGTCGTACGCCCCCGAGTTCGGTCAAAACGTGCTACGCGTGAAGCGCGCCGAGGACAAGGAGATGACCGGCACTTGGCTGAAGGTGGGCGAGGTCGCCGACCCGATACCGCTGCACGGCGACATCACGCCGAAGTCCCGCCTCGAAGTCGCATGGCAGTACCTCACGCTCGGTTACACGCATATCCTGCCGAAGGGCCTCGATCATATATTGTTCGTGCTCGGGCTGTTTCTGCTGAGCACGCGGATCAAGCCGCTGCTCGTGCAAGTAACGGCGTTCACTATCGCGCACTCGATCACGCTCGGGCTCACGATGTACGGATTTTTTTCGTTGTCACCGACGATCGTCGAGCCACTGATCGCGGCATCGATCGTATACGTCGCGGTAGAAAATGTTTTCACCTCCGACCTGCACGCGTGGCGGCCGTTCGTGGTGTTCGGCTTCGGCTTACTGCACGGGATGGGGTTCGCCGGCGTGCTGCGGGAAGTCGGGCTGCCGCGATCGGAATTCTTGACCGGCCTCATTACGTTCAACGTCGGCGTGGAGTTCGGCCAACTGTCGGTCATCGCGCTCGCGTTTCTCGTGGTCAGCGCGTGGCGCAAGAATCCGGCGATCTATCGCGGCCGCATCGTCGTGCCCGCGTCGCTCGCAATCGCCGCCGTCGGCTTATACTGGACGGTCACGCGGGCGATTGGGATATAGGGAAAACCTGAAATATTAATTTAACCGCAGAGGACACTGAGGACGCGGAGGAAATCGAAAATAACTAGAACCTATCTCAAAATGCCCCGAATGTAGGTTGGGTGCAGCCGCGTATGCGGCGGAACCCAACAAAATAATATCTCGGTGGGTTTCGCTTCGCTCCACCCACCCTACATGAAGATTTGAGATAGGTTCTAATAAAACCTTCTGCGTCTTCCGCGTCCTCTGCGGTAGACAATCGCGATTAATCGGACCTTCCGTAGACAGTCGAGGAGATTACAGCATATGCAGAAGTTCGGAATGGGTCAGCCGGCGGCGCGCGTGGAGGATCAGCGGATGCTCACCGGCCAAGGTCGTTATCTCGACGACGTAAACCTCGAAGGCCAGGCGTGGGGCATTTTCGTGCGCTCGCCGCACGCGCATGCGCGCATCAACTCGATCGACGCGAGCGCCGCGCGCAGCTCCCCGGGTGTGCTCGCGGTGTACACGGTCGAGGATCTCGACGCCGACGGCATCGGCAACCTTCCCTGTCTCGCCGCGGGGATCAAGCAACGCGACGGCTCGGCGCTGGTCGCGCCGCCGCGGCCGGCGCTCGCGCGCGAACGGGTGCGTTACGTCGGCGACGCGGTCGCGTTTGTGGTCGCGCAGACGCGCGTGCAGGCGCAGGATGCCGCCGAGCAGTTGCTGGTCGACTACGAATCGATGCCGGCGTTGGTCGACACCGCCAGCGCGCCAAACGACGCCAGCCCGCAAGTGTGGGACCAGGCGCCGCGCAACCTTTGTCTCGAGTGGGAATCCGGCGACGCGAAGAAGACCGCGGAGGCGTTCGCGCGCGCCGCGCGCATCGTGAAGCTCGATCTGGTGAACAATCGCGTGGTGCCGAGCCCGATGGAGACGCGCGGCGCGATCGCGGAAGTCGAACGCGGCAGCGGGCGGTTGGTGCTTCACGTGTCGTGCCAAGGCGTGCACGTGTTGCGGCGCCCGTTGGCACAGCAAATTTTTCACGTCGCCGAGAACGATATCCACGTGCTGTGCCACGACGTCGGCGGCGGATTCGGCATGAAGATTTTTCTTTATCCGGAGTACGTCGCGACGATGTACGCGGCGCGCAAGCTCGGCCGGCCGGTGAAGTGGATCGCCGAGCGCGGCGAGGCGTTCTTGAGCGACACGCACGGGCGCGATCATGTGACGCATCTGGAGCTTGCGCTCGACAAGGATGCGCGCT
>JBGPCS010000369.1:0-3301 GCA_041481875.1 Sulfurifustaceae bacterium | reverse complement strand
GCGAACTTCGGCCCGCGCGCGTCACAAAAAGCAAACGTCATGTTCGACCCGCCCGAGGTTCCCGTGGGTTGATATGTGACTTGCTCGCGTCCGCGGGAGGTGCGGATGGCGAGGTTCTTGCTCGTGCCCATGTGGACGCGCAAGATCTCGTCCGCCTCGGGTTTGCCGTTGTGATTCTCATCGACGTATACGAGCCATCCGTTCTGCCAATGCGTGTAGTCAGCGCCGGCGTCGGCGCAACTACGCTGATCCGCGCTCGGGCACACCTTCACTCGCGCCTGTCGCTTGACCGCTTCGCTGCGTGCGAGCGCGAGATGCGCGACGAGGTCATTGGCCGCCGCCGTCTTCGTACTTTCTTGCAAGGTATCCCACACACCCGCGCCGCCGACGGTTAACGAACCGCTGACGCAGAGTGAAATCAGAGTCTCCTGAATCGTGAATCCGCGCGCGCCGCGTGGGACTCGAGTAGGAAATGGGGAAGCCGGCCGAAACATGTGATCTCTCCTCGTGGTAGGCGCCGCATGCGCGACGCGTTCTCCTTGTTTGAGCTCTCGCGACGATGATTTGCCGCGAGCACGTGCATTATGCAAAACGATATGTGTCCCGGAATGGCACTTTGGTGCCAATTTCCGACGAAACGGAAGCACGAAGGTCGGATGTGGAACGATGTCGCGATTTATATTCTGCACGTTGCAGCATATGCGTCGCGTCATTCGCGTATTTGTCTCACGTCTTCACGTTCAGCTATTTGGACGCGATTCCTAATCGACGCGTGCGAGCACGTTTGTAGTGGTGCAAGGCCGACCTCTGTGGGCGTGGGGTAAAGATCGCAGGCGTACGACGTTGATTTGCGCCGGGCTCTCCCGCGCCGCGATCGATCGGATTCTGGAGGGAGCCAGTTATGCGGTCGTCAAAAGAAATTGATCCTGTTCGCGTGCGCTAAGCAGCAATGCGGCGCCGAGCGCTGCCGCTGTCGAGCGCCGCGCGCACGGCGGTGGCCGCCGCCAGAGGCGATTGATAGCGGCCGATGCGATGGAGGCACAGCGCCGCCGCCGCAATGAGATTCTCCCGCGCCGATCCGGGTTCGCCGTCCAGCGCACGCAGGCCGATTTCGGCGGCCATCGTCGTGACAGCGGGCGCGTTGGGAAGCGGGTGTTCCGAATCCTTCTCGACGGGCAACGATGGTTCGGGAACGGGCAGCGGCAGCAACGATTCGCCGCTTCCGAATTCCGCCGGGGCTATCCGGTATTCTCGTTCTTCGCTGTTGTCGTGGTAGTAGAAATATCTACCTTCGTGCCGAAGCGACGGAATGACGCCGCCCTCGAGTCCGCGCACGATCAATGCCGAGTCGAATCCCGCGGCGCGCGCGAGCATGGCATAAATCCGCGGGTAGGCCTTGTGGACGTAGCCGGTGACGAGATGAGTTTTCTTCCGGGCGCGCATCGCGCCGAGGAGCACTTCGATCGTCGTGAGCGCCGGTCGCTTGACGATGAGCGAGCGCAGGGCAGCGAGTCGATGAAGCTTCGGACAAAAAACGTCTTGATCGATATAGGCCCAACCGATGGCCGGATCGGCTACCCGGTCGGCCGCTTTTGCCATCGACAAATCGACCGGCGCGCCGGCGGCGCGTAGAACCTGTCGGTGCGTGACGCCGTACTTGGGGCCCATCGATTCGACGCCATGCGACACCGCCGGCACGCCGCACGCGGCGAGGACGGCCGGCAAAAACGGCGCGATCGGAAGCGTGCGCGCGTAGCCGTCGTAGGGATCGCCGATATCGATCAGCTCATCGACCGGCGGCGTCACTGTCTGCGTGACATCGCGGACGGCGTCGAGGATGCCGCAAAGCTCATCGTCGGTTTCGCGCTTCATGCGAAGCGCGATGAGGAAGATGCCCGCCTGCACCGGATCGACGGCGCCGTCCAAGATGAGCCGCATACCGGCGCGCGCTTCTGCGCGGGAAATATTTTTGCTGAGCTCGGGTCCGGTCGCGATGCGCTGCAAGATGGAGCGCATCAGCGCGGTGTCGGCAGCGCGCGCCGGAGTCATGAAAGCGTCAGCGTTGACGCTCGATCTGCGCCGCCTGATCGAAGGCGGATTCCGCTCCTTCTTGATCGCCGGTCTGCGTGCGTGCTTGCCCGATCAAGCGCCAGTTCGACGCGCGCAACGCGACGTTCTGACCGGCGAACGTATTCGATTTGGTGGCAAGCTGTGCCGCCGGGCCCGGTTGTCCTTGATTCAGCGTCACGCGCGCCAGCTCGTGCCACAGCGTCGCGTTGCGCGGCTCGATGCGAAGCGCGCGCTCGAGATTGGAGGCGGCCGCGTTCAGTCGTCCGGCGGTCGCGTCTAGTCGTGCGCTTTCCACCAGCGCGAGGACCGCGTTGTTGTCGGAGCCGACCGACTGCGGTTCGCTCGGGCTGGGGCTCGGTAAGTTTGCGCAACTCGACAGCGCGAGCGCGGTAAGAGCGGGAATGACATATCGCATGTGCTTCATTCAAACAACCTCCTGAACCAATTCTTGATGCCTTGCACCGGCGATCGTCCGCTGCATGGCGCGATCTCGGTCGGCGCGCTCCCACGCATATAAGGAATCTCGACCGTGTCGCTGCAACCGCGGTCCGCGCGCAACCCGGTCTTCGTATCGACACGCACGACCTCGATGCTTTCCGGCATCGGCGGCGTGAGCGGCTCGGGGTCGAGCGTCGCCATCATCTGACCCCAAACCGTCAGCGCGCCGACGGCACCGGTCAAGCCGGTCGATTGGTTGTCGTCGCGCCCGACCCATACGATCGCGAGCTTATCGCCGGTGAAGCCGGCGAACCAGCTGTCTCGCAGATCGTCGGTCGTGCCGGTCTTCCCGGCGATCTTCAGATCGGCCGGCACAAACGCGCTAAGACCGGTTGCGGTCCCGCTCTGTACCACCTGTTGTAATGCGCTCACGGTCAAATAGGTCGCTGCCGGATCGACTGCCTGGGCTACCGAGAGCGAATAGCGCTTGAGCGGCACATCGTCCGGTGTATGTACTTCGCGAATGGCGCGCAGCGGCGTGCGAAAACCGCCGCTCGCGAGGGTTTGATACATCTGCGTCACTTCGAACGGCGTGAGGCCGATAGTGCCGAGCAGTGTCGAACCGTACGGCGGCAACGCGCGCTCGATGCCGAGTTGATGCGCGCTCTCGATCACGGCCGGCAGGCCGAGCGCAAGACCGAGTCGCGCGGATGAAACGTTGTACGATTCGGCGAGTGCGGTGCGCAGCTCCACGTCGCCGTGAAATTTTCTGTCGTAGTTCTGCGGCGCCCAT
>JBGPCS010000368.1:0-3303 GCA_041481875.1 Sulfurifustaceae bacterium | reverse complement strand
GGCCTCCTTCAGCGACACGTCGTAGTAGTCGTTTAGGTTGTCGATGCCGATGACCGTATCTCCGCGCTCGAGAAGGCGCAGCGCCAGCGTTGCACCGATGAAGCCTGCCACTCCTGTTATCAGAACGCGCATTAGGGTTGGTTTCTAAGATAGACGGGTCCGACTACGCGATTGCATCGAACACAATATTGGTATCCTGCCACATCCGAGTACGCTACCGCCATGCAGAACAATTCGTTCCGCACGGTACATGCTGCCGGCGAGCGCACTGCCGACTTCTACAGCCTCAATATCTCCGGTACCAGCACGCGCTCGCGGCCTAAATCGTTGACCAACTGCTGGTACGTCATCCGTGGCGACTGCAAGTCCGTCAACACACAACAATCAAACGGCATCGCCGCTTTCAGCGAGCGCCACACGTCACGGCCGAGAAATTTTCGCGGACCATCCGCGAAATCGATGACGCCGATGACGGCAATCTCCGTCTCCATCGTTCGAAGCATGACGATCTCCGCGAGATCGGACGCGCCGCAGAGTACGATCCGGCGCCAACCGCGCTCGTCGCATTCACGCAAAATCTTTTCGCATGCGCGGCCTGCCTGACGATAGAACTCGAACGACGACGAAAGATATTTGGCGGTGAGGCGACTTTTTTCCGAAAATCCCTTGGGCGTCAGATAGTAGAGGTATCGATTCGCCGGCGCTTCGGTGATCTTGATGAAACCCTTGCGGACACAACGCTTCAAGTACGAATTCGCCAGGCCAAGGGCGACACCCATATGGCGCGCCAGGTGCCGCTGGCTCAGGTCGCTGCGCTGCCCGACGACATCCAGCAGCTCCAACACGCGCTCCTCCTCCTTGTTTTCTTTCGCGTTCATCCTATGAACACTATAGGCGCGGAATTCGCTCGGTCAAGCATCGACTCGCGGTTATCCCGCCGGCTCTATCGCCCCGAGGTCGACGCGCGCGCGTGTGTCTCGCCCCAACACTTGCAGTAGTACTGTCACGCGGTCGCGCCCGGAACGGGCCACGAAAATCCCCTCGTACCCCACGAAGCCTCCCTCGGTAATGCGCACTTTCATCCCGCGCTGATATTCCTCGGGCGACCATACCTGCACACCGTCGACATCCTCTTGCGCGCGAAAGAGCTCGATCAGCTCGTTCGGCACCGCGGCCGGCACCTGCCCGAACCGAACGACCGACACGACTCCGATCGTCGAGCGGATCGGACTCCAGTTATCCGTCTCTTGATTGAGCAATATAAAAAGATATCGGGGGAACATCGGCGCGATGCCGGAGAGGCTTCGCCCCTTCACGCGGCGTCTTTGCCGCAGCAGCGGCAAATAGCTCGTGTAACCTTGGCGTTCCAGATTGCGCCGCGCAACCATCTCCTGTCGCGGCTTGCAATAAACCAAGTACCAACGTCCGGTCATCGACTACACGCGTCCTGCCCAACGCTCAAACACTATCTTTCTCTATCAAGCGTTGCACGTACCGCCCCACTCCCTGCTCGACGGTTAGGAACTCCCGACGGTAGCCCGCTTTGCGAAGCGTCCCAATATCCGCTTCGGTGAAGCTTTGGTACTTGCCGATGAGATCGGCGGGGAACGGAATGTAATCGATGAGCCTTTGCGATTGCGCTTGGGCAAGCGATAGCCTGCTCGCTCCCGCGTGCTCCCGCAGGGCGTTCATCACCGCGAGCGCAACATCGTTGAACGTTTGGCTGCGACCGGTCCCGACGTTATAGATACCGCTGCGCTTCGGCTGGCTCAAGAAATACAAATTAACCGCCGCCACGTCTTCCACGGATACGAAATCGCGCCGCTGCTCGCCCGCCGCATAGCCGTCGCAACCCTCGAACAATCGAACTCGTCCGTCCTTGCGGTATTGCTCGAAGTGATGGAACGCCACCGACGCCATCCGCTGCTTGTGCTGCTCGCGCTCACCGTAGACGTTGAAATAGCGCAGACCGACGATGGGCGCCGTCTGCTTCGGTAAAACTCGGCGCACGTATTGGTCGAACACCAGTTTCGAATATCCGTAGACGTTGAGCGGCATTTCGTGCTTGGCTTCTTCGCGAAAGGCCTTTCCAGCGCCGTACACCGCGGCCGACGAGGCGTACACGAGAGGAACCCGGCGGCTCTGGCAGTAGTGCAGCACTTCCTTCGAATACTCGAAGTTGTTCCGCATCATGTAGGCGCCGTCTGTTTCCGTCGTGTCCGAGCAAGCGCCTTGATGAAACACGGCCTTGATCCGCTTCGGCGCCACGCCGGCCTGCATCATTCGCAGGAAGTCGTTCTTATCCAGGTAGTCCGCGATCTCGCAGTCCGCTAAATTGCGAAACTTTTCGGCCGCCGCCAGATCGTCGACGACGATCACGTCCTTCGTTTCGAGCTGGTTCAATGCAGCGACGATATTCGCCCCGATAAAGCCGGCGCCACCGGTTACGATGAACATCAGCCCCCCTGTTGTTCCAGCTCGTGCAGAATTTCGTCCGGGGTGGCGACCGCGGCACCGAGCTTTCCGACGACGATGCCGGCCGCGATGTTCGCGAGCTGCAACGCGTCCTCCAGGCTGCCGCCCGCTGCGTAAGCGCATCCGATCGAGGCGATCACGCTGTCGCCCGCGCCGGTGACGTCGAATACTTCGCGCGCTCGCGCCCCGAGGTGCAGCACGCGCCCGCTGGCTTCGATCAAGCTCATGCCCTCCTCGCCGCGGGTTACCAGCAAGCCGCCAAGCTCGAGTGCCGCCACCATCGCTCGTGCCTTGCGTTCCAGATCCGCGTTGTCGCGAAATCGCCCGGCGACGTGCTCGAACTCCTTGCGGTTCGGCGTCAGCAACGTCGCGCCCCGATAGCCGCTGTAGTCATCGCCCTTCGGGTCGACCACGACCGGTACCGCGGCAGCGCGCGCCGCGGTGATCATTTCCTGGATGTATCCGAGCCCGCCCTTGCCGTAATCGGAAACGATCGCGACACCGTAGTCGCGGATATGCGCCAGATAGTGATCGAGTAACTTCACGCGCGCGTCCTTGCTCGCGGGCGATTCGAAATCGATGCGCAACAACTGCTGGTTCCGAGAGATGACGCGCAGTTTGACGGTGGTGTTGATCAGCTTATCGCGATACAACGTGCATTCGACGCGTTCCGCCTGCAGCAGTTTTTCCAAACTTGCCGCCTCGGCGCGAAGGTCTTTGGCGCGCTGACGGCATTCCTCGATGTTCTTGGCAACATCCGCGCGGTCGGGAACCCACTGCATAAAAAACTGATCGTTCTTGTCTTTTTCTTTTGCCATAATTCCGGGG
>JBGPCS010000367.1:0-3313 GCA_041481875.1 Sulfurifustaceae bacterium | reverse complement strand
GACCCAGTAACTCACCATATTGACGTACGGGAAGACCATGTCGCGCGCGCCGACCATCAGCGGAATGAGGTAATTGCCGAACCCACCCAAGAACAACGCGGTGAGCAGGTAGATCACCATTATCATGCCGTGCATGGTGACGAATTGAAGGTAGTTGCTCGGATCGATAAAGTTGAAAGCGTGCGGGAAACCCAGTTGCAGCCGCATTATTCCCGACAACACCAGCGCCACCAACCCCACGGCGATCGCGGTGATCGAGTATTGAACGGCGATGACCTTGGCGTCTTGGCTCCAGATGTATTTCCCGATGAAAGTTTTCGGATGGTAGAGTTCTACCTCCTCGACCTCGGCGGGTGGGACGTAAGCCGATTCGTCATGCGCAACGTAAGCCATTGGATATTTCCTCTTCGCTAACTCTTAGCCAGTGCTCTATACGCCCGGGGTCTTACTCTATTGCTTTTGAGTGCGAGGCGCCTCAGCGGTCGATCATCGCAAGGTATTGATGTAGGCAACGAGGTCATTGGTTGCCTGGTCGTCGGTCAGAATAGCGGCCATCGATACCATCTGCGGACCGTACATGTCCTTGGGCTGGGCGCCGCGTATACCGTGTCTGAAATTTTTCAATTGAGTGATCAAATACCAATCGCTCATGCCCGCCAGTCGGGGGGCATTCGTTGCCTGCGCACCCCGTCCATCGGAGCCGTGACAAGCGCCGCAGGTTGCATAAAGCTTTTGACCTTTCGCCGTCGTCATCGCCAGCGTTGGCGTGGCAGGATTATCCGGCAGCGTCTTGACGTATGCGACGACGTTGTTTATTGCGCCATCGTTTGCCAGTGTCGCCGCCATCGGCGCCATCATTTTACCGAAGACATCTTTGTCGTGCGCGCCGCGCGTGCCGTTCTTGAAATATTTCAGTTGCCGTTTCAGATACCAATCTTCTTGCCCGCTTAACTTCGGTGCATTTAGCGCGAGATTGCCTTCCGCCTTCGAGCCGTGACAGCTGGCACACACTCCGTACAGCCGCTTGCCTGCTGCCGCATCGCCGGCTACTCGAACCGAGGATTGCGCGTACGTCGGATACGTGGCCAACCATTCCTGAAACGCGTTCTCTTCCTCCACGACGACTTTGCCGCGCATGGTGAAATGCGCGATGCCGCACAACTCCTCGCAGAGCAGGTCGAATGTCCCGGTCCGGATGGGAGTGAACCAAACGTAGGTGACCAGACCCGGTACTAGATCCATCTTCACCCGGAACTGGGGCACCGTGTAGTCGTGCAGCACGTCAACCGAGCGGAGCAACGCCTTGACCGGTTTGCCTATCGGCAGATGCAGCTCCGGGCTCGATATCAAGACATCGTCCCGACCATTGGGATCGTCCGGATTCATGCCGAACGGGTTGCTATCGCTGATGTAACGCGCATCGACCGTGCCTAGCACGCCGTCCTTTCCGGGGAAGCGATAGCTCCAGTGCCACTGCTTGCCCACGACTTCAAACGCGGTCGCGTCCTCGGGGACTTCGACGAATTTCGCCCACACAAATAGCCCGGGGGCCAACATCGCCGCGACTCCGAGCGCGGTCAATCCGACCAGCCACGCCTCGAGCTTCTTGCTCTCCGGCTCGTAGTGCGCGCGACTTCCCTTGCGCTGACGGTAGCGCCACACACAATAAGCCATGAACAAATTGACGGCGACGAAGACAAACCCGGTCACCCAGAAGGTGATCGATACGGTGGTATCGATGGTGCCCCAGTTCGAGGCGATCGGTGTGAAGTACCACGGGCTCAGGAAGTGAAATAGAACGGAGCCAAACACCAACAAGACCAACGCGATTGCTATGATCATACCCTGTTACGGAGTGAGTGATTAACCTGAACCGAAGTTACGAGCTTATATAATGTATTGCGAAGTTATTGTCCACAGGGTCCACACAGGCACGTGTTCCTGAGCATTTTTGGTTCAGATTCCCCTCTGATAAAAAAGGGAGCACGGTAACGCGGTTACCCGTCTCACATCCCACCGGCCCGGCATGGACCGGAATCGTCGACCGGCATCAGCCGCAACGGTGGACCGACATGCGCCGGAATCAGTGGCCGGCTTGGACCGGAATCCGCATCTTCCAATTTATCGAGACGTAACAGCCGGCCACCTGCCGTGGCGAGCATACTGCCTCGCAGTGCTTCCATTCACTCGTCTTGCAATCAGCAGTTGCCGGTAGACCAGCAGGATCCAGCCCGGTCGGGTCGATGTAACGGAGAGGGTTGTTGAGCGCGTATTTGTACGGATCTAGGTCTAGCGGTACCTAACCTAACTTACCGGAGACTAGTCATCGAGCGCTTCGCATGATCGCCAACGCTGATTAAATCTAGTTGCGTATGAGCGCCAGTCCTCGGATCGTAATATCTATGGCTGCATCCGAGCTAAACTTGCTTACGCTTCGTTAAGAGATCTCGAGCCGAACAAAAATAGCCAACGTCGCGACTACGAGGTAGATAACGTCCTTGTTCGCCCATACAGCCGCTAGACTTGTGCTCGTGCCGTGACGCTTGAGCGCGACTCCGGCCTGCCGACCGTGAACAGCAATTCCTACGCGTTTAGCTTTGTAGAAAGCCTTGGCTTCACGAGGTCGACGCCATCTGTTTGGACACCAGGTTGGAAAACAAATGTACCTTATTAACGTCGATCATAAGAAAAGATTCATCGGCATCGACGTTCATGACTCTTTTGCCTTTCCTTAACATGTAGCACGAGTAAGATGGGTGAAGTGTGAAGCGAAGCACCCACGAAACCTTCGGCGATTACCTATGCGTCATCCTACGCGGGTAAATACTCAATCAACACGTGCATAGCGCCGTAATCCGGGGAAATCTTAGACCCCGGATTCCGCTTTCGCTGCATCCGGGCTACTTGTTTTTGGGAAAGTTACTTCGCGGAGACCACGGTAGAGAACTTCGCTGCTGAGCAATCCTACTCGCGGCCCATCGAGCCGGTAACGCTCTGACCGCTGCGCGCAGTTCCTGTCGGACGGGGGCTTCCTGCGATCCGCTTAGCCGTGATGACGCTTTTTCGATAAAAAATAGTGTTACGCCGCACCGCTGTTCCGACATCCAAAGCGTCCGCCAGTCCGTATAGCTAGCCGGGAAGTAATTCCGCTTCCACCCATACGGAGGACGTCATGAAGATCCGCAATCTATCCGCGGCGCTGCTCGCGGCGGCGGTTGTTGCCATTCCCGGCATCAGCGCGCAGGCCTCGAGTCACCGCGAAGCACCTTTTATCACCGAGACGCCGAAGGTCGACGGCACCGACTTTTATATG
>JBGPCS010000366.1:0-3322 GCA_041481875.1 Sulfurifustaceae bacterium | reverse complement strand
GTCGAGATCCTCGGTGCGGATCAACTTGGTTTTCACCTTGGTCGTCAGCCACACGTCGTGACCGCGATTGCCGAGCGACGCGACAGAGGCTACTCGTACCTCGTTGACGATGCGACGGATGCCCGTCACTTCGCGCGTTCTCGCAAGCACTCGATCGCGCAGCTCGGCGGTAGCCGCCTCGCCGCCTAGCAGCACGACGCCATTCATGCTCGTTATGTTGATGTGCGTGTCGCGACGCAACTCGTCGTCCGATCTCAGCGCCGACCCCGCTTTCAGCTCGATAGCCTCATCGTCGATGCTCGCGCCGAGCGAGCGTCGGTCATGCGCCGCAATCGCCGCCGTGCCGGCGCCGGCGAGGAACAACGGAGCGCAGCCGTTCACGAGACCAATCGTGCCGGCCGCGAGCAAAACGATGCGATGCGCCTTCATATTACGCCGGTCCCAGTAGCTGATGATCGATGAGGTCGCATAGGCAGTGGATGATGACGGCGTGAACCTCCTGGATTCTCGCGATCGACGCGCCGAAGTGATTTTTCACCCGCGCCGTCAGCGCTTCGGGGCTAGTCGTTCGTGCATTCATGTCGTTCATGCCTACTCGAACGCGTTACGCAGCCATTCCACGCGATCTCCGTCAGGGGAGGGTGTAATGGCCACGATATCAAAACGACACGGCCGATTGGAGGCCCGTCGATCATGTTGTAGAAAATGTTCCGCGGTTGCGCGCAACTTCGATTGCTTGCGCCCGTCTACGCTTTCTGCGGAGGTGCCGTAGTCTTCCCGCCCACGGGACCGCACCTCGACGAAAACGAGTGTGCGCTCTTGTTGCATGATGAGATCGATCTCACCGAAGGGACTGCGATAGTTGCTCGCCAGGAGCGTGAGACCGGCCGCTTCGAGATATTCAGCCGCCCGGCGCTCGGCGGCGGCGCCGTCTCGTCGCTGTCCGAATAAATTCGTGACGCCTCCTTACTGCTTATTTGATGTCTTCGAGCAGGCGCGGTGTGCCGTCGCGAAACCGCGCCCACGCGAGTTGCCGCTGTAGCCGCCCGTCTCGATCGAGACTCAGGCCGCTCGTGACGCCGGGAAACCGCGCGGATGTTTCCGCGCTGATTCGATTCAAGTGCGGGATGATGGCATAGCTGTCGACGCCCAACGCGTAGAGCCGATCGAGATCGGTTCCGGCGTACGGCCAGTCGCGCTGTAACGATTGGCGCAGCTGCGCGACGCGGCCGTTCAGCGCCAGCATCCAGGGCATGTCGCCGAAACGTATGCCGTCCAGGTCGGCGTCGAGCACTCGGTCGGCTTTGCCCGCGTAGACATGTGACGTCGAGTACACCGGGACGCCGCGCGCGCGATGATAGTTGAGTTGCGGCTTGATGAGCCGGGCGCTGCGCGCGTTGGCGGCGAGGAAGATGCACTCGATGTCCTGGCGCGGACGCGCCTCGAAGACGAGTTTTTGTCCGAGGCGCTTCTCGAGGGCGTTCTTGCGCGATTCGCTCTCGGTGACGCTGAGCAGCCGTTTGACCGGATCGGAATAGTCCGCGTCGCTCTCGGCGTAAGGTTGGTTAGCGAGTACCAATCCGCCCAATCGCTGCCAGTGACCGCTGAACGCGTTGACCATGCGCTCGCCCCAAGCACCGGACGGATAAAGTAAGCCGGCTTGCCGACAGCCATCGAGATAAGCGCGCTCCGCCGCCTGGCGCGCCTCTTGTTCGGGCGGCAAACCGAATTGAAACAGTCGTGCCGGACCGGCCGGGTGCTCGTCGGTGTGGCTCAAGAGCAGCGTCGGCACTTCAAGCCCGGTACTACGCACGATCGCGTCCACCGCTTCGCGTCCGAGCGGTCCCACGACTATCTGCGCGCCCTCGCGAACGGCGCGCTCATAAATCTGCGGCGCCTGCGTCGCGTTTGAACCAAGATCGTAAATCACGACTTTGGGTCGATCCGCCTCCGGTGTAGTCGCGTGCATCGACAGAAAGCCATCGCGCACCGCTTGCGCCGCGACCGCGTAATCCGACGTCAGCGGCAGCAACAACGCGATGCGCTCGATCCGTCCAATCAGAATCGGTGCGCCCAGCGTGAGGCTGTCGAGCAGCGGCCGGCCGGCGGGGTGATTGGGATATCGGTTGCGCCACTGCGCTAAGGCAAGGGTGATGCCGGCGGCGTTCCCGGCGTGCTCTTGCACCGTCACCGCGAGATCGATCCAACCGGCAACGATCGGGTCTCGGGCCGCTCCCAATTCCGCGCGCAGTCGCTCGCTCGGTGCGGATTCGAGCGTGCGCCACAAGAGCATCTGATTTTCGGTCGCGGTATTGCCGGTGACGTAGCGTTCGCGCTGCATGTATTCTCGCGCCGCTTCGATCGGACGGGCTAAGGCGAGCTCTGCTTGGGCCCGCACCTCGTGCAAACTCGCGAGCGTCGTAACGTTCAGATTCGGCGTGCGTGCCGCCTCATCGACATAACCGATCGCACGCTGTGGCGCAGCGTCGGCCAGCGCGAGCCGCGCTTCAAGCACGCGTTTCTGCGCGGCTAACCCTGGATCGAGTCCCTTTACCGAAATGCTCTCGAGCCGAGTCCGGGCCGTTTGCGCCTGCCCGCCCTTGATAAGCGACTCGACGGCATTTAGCAGATACTGTTGTTTGAGCGGCGTGGACGCCGTTTCAGCCAGCCGCTCATACTCGCGTGCCGCCACGATATATTCGCCCGTGCCCTCTAAGCGTTGCGCCGCGTCCGCGGAAATCGGTGCAGGGCTCGGCTCCGTCGGCGAGGTTTGGCAACCGCCGAACAACAGCGCGGCCGGGATGATGAACCATGCGCGCAACACGCGCGTGTTAAGATGATTGTTTCTCAATTCGAGGTACCGTGAGGGCATCGTGTCCGGTGCGATAGGTGTGTTGTACGTCGTAGCGACGCCGATCGGAAATCTCGAGGATCTGTCGGCGCGCGCAGTTCGCATACTTTCGGAAGTCGATCTCATCGCAGCGGAGGATACGCGGCATAGTGCCAAGTTGTTGCGCCACTACGGGATCCACACGACGGTTATCAGCGTCCACGAGCATAACGAACGTGAGCAGGCGCCACGATTAATCGAGCGACTGCGTGGCGGTAAGTCTATCGCACTGATCAGCGACGCGGGTACCCCCCTGTTGAGCGATCCCGGCTTCAATGTGGTTCGCGCCGCACGCGGTGCGGGCGTGCCGATCGTCCCAGTTCCGGGTCCCTGCGCGGCGATCACCGCACTTTCAGTATCCGGGCTGCCGCCGGATCGTTTTGTGTTCGAGGGTTTTCCGCCTCCCCGATCGGCGGCGCGCTGCGCGGCGTT
>JBGPCS010000365.1:0-3339 GCA_041481875.1 Sulfurifustaceae bacterium | reverse complement strand
GAATCACGGTGCGGGATTGCGCGTGACTCGCGACTTGATCGACGATGAAGCGCGCGGTAATCGGCGTGCCGTCGTAGTGCAGCACCGAGATCAAGCGCGCGGAATTGACTTTCGTTTCGGCGACGAGCAGCGTCTTCATCTGCGCGTCGCGATTCTGCTCGATGACGAACACCCACGGATGACGCGCGATGAAATCGGCGATCTCGTCCTGAAACGGAAAACCGCGCACGCGCAGCGCGTTGATATGGATGCCGCGCTCGGACAGCACGTCGAGCGCCTCCTGCATTGCGGGACTGGTCGAACCGTAATAGATCGCGCCGAAACGCGCCGGCCGGCCCGCGGGCGTCAGCAGCGGCTTCGGCACCAGTTGCTTCGCGGTGTCGTGCTTGCGCAGCAACCGCTCCATATTGTCCACATAGTCGGGACCGGCTTCGCTATAGCGCGCGTAGCGATCCTTGGTGGTGCCGCGCGTGAAATAGGCGCCGCGTTTCGCGTGTGTGCCCGGATACGTGCGATACGGAACCCCGTCGCCGTCGACGTCGAGGTAGCGACCGAAGTCCTTGCCGGCTTCGAGGTCGTCGTGCGTCATTACTTTACCGCGATCGTACGCGCGCGCGTCGTCCCATTCGAGCGGCTTACATAGCCGCGTGTTCATGCCGATGTCGAGGTCGGTCATCACGAACACCGGTGTCTGCAACCGATCCGCGAGATCGAACGCTTGCGCGGAGAATTCGAAACACTCCGCCGGATCCTCGGGAAACAGCAGCACGTGCTTGGTATCGCCGTGCGACGCATAAGCGCACGACAGCACGTCCGACTGCTGCGTGCGCGTCGGCATGCCGGTCGAGGGCCCGCCGCGCTGCACGTCGATGATGACGGCGGGAATCTCGGCGAAGTACGCGAGCCCGATAAATTCCTGCATCAGCGAGATACCGGGGCCCGACGTGCACGTAAACGCGCGCGCGCCGTTCCAGGCGGCGCCGATCACGATGCCGATCGAGGCAAGCTCGTCTTCCGCCTGCACGATGGCGAAACGGTGCTTGCCACTCGCCGCGTCGACCCGATATTTCTGGCAGTATTTGATGAACCCTTCCGCGAGCGATGACGACGGCGTGATCGGATACCACGCGCATACCGTGGCGCCGCCGTAGACGGCGCCGAGCGCGGCCGCGCTATTGCCTTCGATGAAGATCTTGTTGCCAACCGCGTTCGCCCGCTTCACCCGCAGCCCCATCGGGCAGGCAAAATGCTCCAACGCGTAGTCGCGCCCGAGACGCAACGCCTGTATGTTCGACTGCAGCAGCGCTTCTTTGCCTTTATATTGTTCGGAAAACAATTTCTCGACTTCGTTAGGATCGATGTTGAGCAGGGCCGACAGCGCGCCGACGTAAATGATGTTCTTGAAAAGTTGGCGTTGGCGCGGATCGGTGTAAGTGGCGTTGCAAATATCCGTGAGCGGCATGCCGATGACATTGATGTCGTCGCGAAACTTGGACTGCGGTAGCGGCTTCGAATTGTCGTAAAACAGATAGCCGCCCGCTTCGATTTCCTTCAAGTCTTGGTTCCAAGTCTGCGGATTCATCGCCACCATGAGATCGACGCCGCCGCGCCGGCCCTGGTAGCCGCGCTCGTTGACGCGAACCTCGTACCATGTCGGCAGACCTTGGATGTTCGACGGAAATATGTTGCGCGGCGACACCGGCACACCCATGCGCAGGATCGCGCGCGCGAATAGCTCATTCGCGCTCGCCGAGCCCGAACCGTTGACGTTGGCGAACTTGACGACGAAATCGTTGATGGCTTCGATTTTTTTAGTCATATCAGTCTGACCACAGAATGTTCTTGTTATGCCACATGTTGCATCTTGTTGGCGAAATCGCGTCCCGATGTCGGTGGCGGAAGCGACTTCCCGTCCTTTTTATAAAGATCAATCGCCTCATCGACAATCTGACACAGCTCGTCAAAGACGCGCTTCTCGTCATCGCCGTGACAGCCGCCCAGAATCAAGCCAGGGGAGCTACCTACATAACATTGGTCTTGTTCAGACCACTCAACGATTTTCACGCATCTTGTTCCGTCACGACTCGAATCAAGCTTCAATCTCCGATTCTTCACGCCGCTTTCCCCTTCGCCGTGCGGCACGCGGGGCCCGCGAGCGTCATATCGAGCAGAAATTTTTGCATGTCCCATGCGCCGGTTGGGCAACGCTCCGCACACAGACCGCAGTGCAGGCAGACGTCTTCGTCCTTCGCCATGATGCGCCCGGTCTTGAGCGAATCGGAAACATACAGGTCCTGCGTCAGGTTCAGCGCCGGAGCGACAAGCCGCCGGCGCAGATCGTTTTCTTCTCCGTTTGCGGTGAAGCTGATGCAATCCATCGGGCAGATATCCACGCAGGCGTCGCACTCGATGCAGAGTTTGGTGGTGAACACCGTCTGCACGTCGCAATTCAGACAGCGGCGCGCTTCGGCGAAACCGGTTTTCGGGTCGAAGCCCAGTTCGACTTCGACCTTGATGTCCTTCAGCGTGACTTTCTTGTCGCGCCACGGCACGGCGAAGCGCGTCGAGAGCGAGATGTCGTTGTCGTAGCTCCATTCGTGGATGCCCATTTTTTGCGATATCAGGCTCACGCCGGGCGCGGGGCGACTGCGTATGTCTTCGCCGTTGAGATGCTTGTCGATAGAGACCGCGGCATCGTGACCGTGCGCCACCGCCCAGATGATATTTTTCGGACCGAACGCCGCATCGCCGCCGAAGAAAACATGCGGCAGGCTCGCCTGCATCGTCATCTTGTCGACGACCGGCATGCCGGAAGAATCGAATTCGATACCAGCATCGCGCTCGATCCAGGGAAACGCGTTCTCCTGTCCGACTGCGATTAGCACGTCGTCGCATTCGAAAAGCACGTCAGGTTCGCCGGTCGACACCAGGCTGCGCTTGCCTTTGGCGTCGTACACGGCTTTCACTTTCTCGAACGTCATGCCGGTCAACTTGCCGTTCTTGTGCGCGAACGTCTTCGGCACGTGATAATTGAGAATCGGAATGCCCTCGTGCTGCGCATCCTCTTTTTCCCACGGCGACGCTTTCATCTCCTCGAAGCCCGAGCGCACGATGACTTTGACGTCGTCACCGCCGAGCCGTCGCGACGTGCGGCAGCAATCCATCGCGGTGTTGCCGCCGCCGAGCACGATCACGCGCTTGCCGATCTTATCGACGTGCTCGAACGAGACCGACGACAGCCAGTCGATGCCAACGTGAATATTGGCCGCCGCTTCTTGGCGGCCCGGAATATCGAGGTTGCGGCCGCGCGGCGCGCCCGAGCCGACGAAGATCGCGTCG
>JBGPCS010000364.1:0-3339 GCA_041481875.1 Sulfurifustaceae bacterium | reverse complement strand
ATTCGAGCCCACTGATCGCAAGTTCATCGGACGCGACGTGCTCGATAAGCAGCGCGCGAACGGGCCCGGTCGCGCGCTCGTCGGACTCGTGCTGGAAAGCAAGGGCATTCTGCGCGGCCACCAAAAGGTGTTGTGCGAGGGACTTGGTGAGGGCGAAGTCACCAGCGGTAGTTTTTCGCCGACGCTGAACGGCTCGATAGCGCTCGCGCGCGTGCCGGCCGGAGTGCCGATCGGCAGCCGTTGCCGAGTGGATGTGCGCGGCAAGATGCTCGATGCGCGCGTGGTGAAGTATCCATTCGCGCGCCACGGGAAGAGTCTAGTTTGAGGAGGTCGTCTATGAGCAAAACCCCCGAAACTCTCAAGTACACCAAGTCGCACGAATGGATCAGGCGCGAATCCGATGGAACGCTGACCGTCGGCATCACCGATCACGCGCAAGATTTGATGGGCGATTTAGTGTACGTCGAACTGCCCGAGAAGGGACGGAAAGCCTTGGCAGGTAAGGAATGCGCGGTCGTCGAATCGGTTAAGGCTGCGTCCGACGTGTATGCGCCGGTAAACGGCGAGATCACCGCCGCCAACACCGCCCTCGCTGACAGCCCCGAGACGATCAACAAGGATCCCTACGGCGAAGGCTGGATGTTCAAGATTCGACCGTCGAATCCGGCGGAATGGAATGCGTTGCTCGATGCCGGCGCTTACGACGCGCAGGTCGCTTCCGAGAAGCACTGAGCCCATGCCGTTCATCCCCCACACGGAGGCCGACATCGAAGCGATGCTTGCCGCGATCGGCGTCAAGAGCATCGACGCGTTGTTCGATGAAATTCCGGCTGCGCTACGCAGCGGCAAGTTGACGCGCGTCCCGGAGGCGCTGAGCGAGATGCAAGTCGGCCGGTTGATGCAGGAGCGCGCCGCGCAGGACGGTTTTTATCTCAATTTCATCGGCGCCGGCAGCTACGAGCATCACATTCCGGCGGCGGTTTGGGAAATCGCCACGCGCGGCGAATTCTATTCCGCGTACACGCCGTACCAAGCGGAGGCGAGCCAAGGCACGCTGCAATTGCTGTACGAATATCAAACGATGATGGCGTCGCTGACGGGCATGGATGTCTCCAACGCGTCGCTGTACGACGGCGCGTCCGGGTTGGCGGAAGCGGTGCTCATGGCGGTACGCGCACACAAGAAGGCGCGCCGAATTCTCATGCCGCGCACGGTGCATCCGATTTATCGCGAGGTCGTCCGCTCGATCGTGCACAATCAGAATATCGAGCTGATCGAGCTGCCGTATTGCACCGAAGGCGGCCACACGATCCCGGCGTCGCTCAAGCGCTTCGAGGGCGAGGACGTCGCGGCGCTGGTCATTCCGCAGCCGAATTTCTTCGGCGTGCTGGAAGACGTCGATGAGCTGACCGACTGGACGCATGCTCACGGCATGCTGGCGGTCGCGCTGGTGAACCCGACGTCGCTCGCGGTGCTTAAGCCGCCCGGAGAATGGGGCGCGCGCGGCGCCGACATCGCCGTGGGTGAAGGCCAGCCGCTCGGCGCGCCGCTTTCTTCCGGCGGCCCGTACTTCGGATTTCTTTGCTGCAAAGAGCCGTTGGTGCGTCAGATGCCCGGCCGGATCATCGGTCGCACCGTCGACGTCGACGGCAAGCCCGGCTTTACGCTGACGTTGCAGGCGCGCGAGCAACACATCCGCCGCTCCAAGGCGACGTCGAATATCTGCACCAATCAGGGGTTGGTCGTCACCGCCGCGACGCTTTACATGGCGCTGCTCGGCCCCGATGGCCTCGAGCGCGTCGCGGCCGCTTGCCACGCTAACATGAACGCGCTGCTCGATATGCTCACCGCGATACGCGGCGTGACGCGCGTGTTCAACCGCCCGGTATTTCACGAAGCAGTGCTGCGGCTGGAGGCGCCGGTGGCGGATGTGCTCGCGGCGTTGCGCAGCGAGCGTATTCTCGGCGGTTTCGATCTTACGCCGTACTATCCGGAGCTGGGCGAGACCTTGCTCGCGTGCACGACCGAGACGCGAACGCCGGAGGATATTCAGCAGTACCAGCTGCAATTGAAACGCGTCTTGGATCAGCCCGGACCGGTGTCCGCTCGCGCGGCGAAGTCGCGATAGGATGAGGAAAGGAGTTTGTACATGCGGCGCAATGCGCTTCGCTTATTGCGCCCTACCGTGCTGCCGTTCGCACAGAAGCGTTTTTGTAGCGCCGAAAATATCGGCAACGTGAAAACACTATCGATGATGCGCGATCGCAATTTCGCCAAAGACTACGGCGTGCTGATCCAGAACGGGCCGCTGACCGGTATCACCGCGCGTGCCGTCGTGGTACTCGACGAGAACGACAAAGTGATTTACCACGAGCTGGTTCCGGAGATCGGCAAGAGCCGAACTACGAAGCGGCGATCGCGGCGTTGAAATGAATCCCGCATCAGCGGACATACTCCCCCTCTCCCACCGGGAGAGGGATGGGGTGAGGGGCGGAGCCGGGATGGGACGAGAAAGTGAGTCTATGCATGCGGCGCAACACGTTTCGCTTGTTGTTGTCCCTGTTGCTCGTTGTTTCCGGTTCACTACTTCAGTTGTGCTAAGAGAAACATGCTGATCTTCGAACACTCGCAGCCGGGACGCCGTAACCCAACGCAAGCGCCGCGATCCAACGCGGGCATCGGCGATATTCCGGAAAAATTCCGCCGGCGCCGCCGGCCGCTGCTGCCGGAAGTGTCCGAGATGCAAGCGGTGCGTCATTACACGCGCTTGTCGCAAAAAAATTTCTCGATTGACACGCACTTCTATCCGCTTGGTTCGTGCACGATGAAATACAACCCGCGCGCGTGCAACAAGCTCGCGATGCTGCCGCCGCTGCTGTCGCGCCACCCCTACGCGCCGGAGTCAACCGGACAAGGGTTTCTCGGATGCATGTACGAATTGCAGGAAATATTGAAAGACGTCACCGGCATGCAGAGCGTGTCGCTCACCCCGCTCGCGGGGGCGCAGGGCGAGTTCGCCGGTGTTGCGATGATCCGCGCGTACCACGAATCGCGCGGCGATAAGAATCGCGTCGAAATACTCGTACCCGATGCGGCGCACGGAACGAATCCCGCCACCGCCGTGATGTGCGGCTACGCGGTGCGCGAGATTCCGACCGACGCGAACGGCGACGTCGATCTTGCGGCGCTACGGTCCGCGGTGGGTCCGCAAACGGCCGGGTTGATGCTTACCAATCCGTCGACGCTCGGCGTCTTCGAGCGGCGCATCACCGAGATTGCCAAGACGGTTCACGATGCCGGCGGGCTGCTCTACTACGACGGCGCCAACCTGAACGCGAT
>JBGPCS010000363.1:0-3344 GCA_041481875.1 Sulfurifustaceae bacterium | reverse complement strand
GGCGTCCCGTTCGATCCCTACTTCGACGCCGGCGAGCGCGAACGGCTTTACTGCGCAGAGCTGGTCGCGGCGGCACTGGAAGCAGGCGGGTCGGCGCCGATTCCGCGCCGCCCGCGAAAGGCCAACGCGTCGCTCGATGTCGTGCTCGATTGGCTGAAGATTCGCGCGACCGATATGTTCTCACCGGCCGACTTGATTCATCCGGATCGACAAGTCGCGCTCGTTAGCCGCCGCCACTCGGCGCGCGAGATCGAGCTCTATTTCGCCGCTCGCGCGGAGCTGCATCGGCGTTTTACCGAGGATCAGCGTCTCGGACATCTTTTCGTGTGGACCGGGTTGCGGCTCGACTTTCGGGAGAGCGTCGCCGAGTTTCAACGCGCGGCGTTGAGTTTGCCGGTCTCGAACACGGCGGCGGATCCGGAGTCCGCGCGCCGGGTCGTGTCGAGCCTGGCCGAGCGGATGTTCGGTGCGTTTCCGCGCGTTGCGACCACACCCACCGCCATGCCGGCGGCCGATCTCATGGCGCGATGAACGCGTATCGCCAAGTAAGAGTCGCGACGATGAAAAGGGTCTCCATCGGAAGCCTATCGCTCTTGATACTGACACTAACTGCGTGCGGAGGCAGAGATTGAACTGTTGGCGGCTCGACTTCAATTTACCTAAATCAGGGATGCACCACACGGCGATATGCCGCGTTGATCAGCCCAGATTCAAAGATGCGCAACGATCGGGGCGCGGGTCAGTCCGCGCAACTTGATCGGCAATTGATGAAACCAGGACTAGCCGTTCACATTTCCCCAACTAACCGGAGCATGACCATGACATTGCAACTCGGCGACATCGCGCCCGATTCCACCGCGCAGACCACGATGGGTCCCATCAAGTTTCACGAATGGATAGGCAGCGGCTGGGCGGTGTTGTTCTCGCATCCAAAAGATTTCACACCCGTGTGCACGACCGAGCTCGGCGAGGTGGCGCGGGTGAAGCCCCTATTCGACCAACGCAACTGCAAGATCGTCGGGCTGAGCGTCGATTCGGTGGACGACCATAAGAAGTGGGCGAAGGACATCGAAGAAGCGACCGGCCGCGCGCCGAACTATCCGTTGATCGGCGACACCGATCTCGCAGTCGCCAAGCTTTACGGGATGATTCATCCGAACGTCAACGGTGACGCCAAGGCGCGTACCGCGGCGGACAATGCCACCGTGCGCTCGGTGTTCATCATCGGTCCCGACAAGAAAATAAAACTAACGATCACCTACCCGATGAGCACCGGAAGAAATTTCGATGAAGTCCTGCGCGTGCTCGATTCGCTGCAGCTCACCGCGGCGCACAGCGTCGCGACACCGGTCAATTGGCGCAGCGGGGAAGATGTGATTATCGTGCCATCGGTGTCGGACGAGGACGCGAAGAAGAAATTTCCCGGTGGCTGGAAAGCGCCGAAACCGTATATGCGCTTCGTGCCGCAGCCGCGCTGAAGGTTGGAACGACGGGCTGGATCTCGTCTCGGGCCCCCAGGGAATCTCTGGTCTATATACCCCTCTCCCGCGGGGAGAGGGAATTAATCAGCGCTTCGCGCGCCGTCAAGCCATCGAGCGCGTCAGCTCGCCGCTCTCGTAGTCGCGGATCGCTTGCTCGACTTCCTCGCGCGTGTTCATGACGAAGGGACCGTACTGCGCGATTGGTTCGCGCAACGGCCGACCGGCAAGCAGGAGCAGACGCGCGCCTTCCGGTCCAGCGGTGACGTCGATCCGGTCTCCCGACGACAGCACGCCCGCGCTCTGTCGCTTCAATACGCGCGCCGCAGTCGACGGTCCGATATTCACGCTACCCTCGTAAGGATAGAGAAAGACGCTGTAGTCATTCTCGACTGGGTGCAAGAACACCCCGCTTGGTGGCAACTCAATATCGAGGTACGTCGGGTCGGTGGTCGGGCCCTGAATCGGTCCGGGCGTCGAGCGGCGCTCGATCACCAGGTTGCCGGCAATGACCTTGACGCGCCCGTTGCCGGGAAGTGTCACGACCGGAATCTCCGAGGGATCGATGTCTCGATACGAAGGCGGTTTCATTTTTTCCTTCGCCGGTAAGTTGATCCAAAGCTGAAACCCGCGCATGCGCCCTTGCGCCTGCTGCGGCATTTCCGAGTGCACGATGCCGCGCCCGGCCGACATCCATTGCACGCCACCCGCTTTGAGATCGCCGCGATGACCGAGATGGTCCTCGTGACGCATATGCCCGTCGAGCATGTACGTTACGGTCTCGAAGCCTCGATGCGGATGCGCGGGGAAGCCGGCCGCGTAGTCATTCGGATCGTCGGAGAAGAATTCGTCCAGCATCAAGAAGGGGTCGAGCCGGGCGAACTGACTTTGCCCCAAGCTGCGGCGAAGCTTGACCCCGGCACCGTCCGACGCCGGGATCGATTCGATAACGCGTTCCAACGTGCGTGTGCTCATAGAGTTTCCCGCCCTGGCTGACAACGGCAACCGCTTAGACTACGCGGCTCACGATCTCCTCGACGCAAATGCGTTGGACGCCGTTAAGCCCCAGAAAGTTCAACGAGCATGCCTGCCGCGCTTGGTCAGAAAAAGCGCACCAGCACGCAGGCAGCGAACTCCCCTGTGCAACCCTGGTAGGCTGTCTTTCTACAGCCTACCAGCCGATGCGCTTCATTCCCGCACCGTCCTCGACTTTTCCGCCGTGTTTGGTGCTGCGCTACCTTTTGTCCGTACGACTTCTGCTTTAATAGGCGTGGGACCGGCGCGCCCGGGAGGGTCGTGCATCCGCTCCCGGCGCCCAACGCCACGAAGGGGGAACGAATGACTTTACTTGTCATAGCAGCGGCCGCGATTGTGGGCGGCCTGATTTTTCGCGATTTTTCCGGGGCGATCGTCGGCGGCTCGTTGGGTTACTTGGTCGCCGAGGTCACGCGGCTAAAGGCGCGTTTGGCATCGATCGAAAGTCGATCGAAAGCAACGGCGACTCCGCCGCCGACGAGTCTTGCGGTTTCGCAACCGGCGCCACCCTCGCCTCGCGTTACCTCCGAAGCGCCGGCACCAATTGCGACGCCACCGGCACGACCGATCCCGCCGCCTGACGTTCGCCCGGCGGCACCGTCCAGCGCTCGCCAGGAACCTCGTCGACTCGAACCGAACATCGAGGACGTCATATTCCGGCGTGTAAAAGACTTCTTTCTCGGCGGCAATACCGTGGTCCGCATCGGTATCGTCGTGCTCTTCTTCGGCGTCGCGTTTTTTCTGAAATACGCCGCCGAGCACGCGCGGCTGCCGATCGAGCTGCGACTCAGTCTTGCGGCGGTGGCGGCGATCGCATTGCTGGTGCTGGGC
>JBGPCS010000362.1:0-3353 GCA_041481875.1 Sulfurifustaceae bacterium | reverse complement strand
CGCTGTTTCCCTCACCCCAACCCCTCTCCCGGAGGGAGAGGAGAATAAATCAGAGATTCCTTAACAATTCGCATAACGCGCGATTGGCCGTTCAATCAAATTTCCTCGCCGAAACTACGATCCCATCCTCATCCGCATAAATATACTCCCCCGGATTGAACGTCACGCCCGCGAAGCGGACCGCGATCTCGGTTTCGCCGAAGCCGTTTTTCTTCGGCCGCACGGGATTAGTTGCGAGCGCGACGACGCCGAGTGCGATATTCGACATCTCCGCCGAATCGCGGATACACCCATAGACGATCAACCCCTCCCACTTATTATCAGCGGCGAGCTGGGCGATCTTGTCGCCGACGAGCGCGCTGCGTAGACTGCCACCGCCGTCGATGACGAGCACGTTGCCGGCGCCGTTCTTTTCGATCGCGCTGCGCACGAGCTTGTTGTCCTCGTGAACTTTAACGGTGGCGATACGACCGGCGAACGCCGGCTTGCCGCCGAAGCGACGAAACATCGGCTCCGCGACTTGCAGATCGCGCTCGTGCTCGTCGCAAAGGTCGGCGGTCTTGACGGTCATGAAGACGCTCCATTGCCTTGCTCGTTTCGCCGCAGCATCAGGAAATGTTCCCGATAATATTTCAGCTCCTCGATCGATTCGCGCACGTCGTCGAGCGCGCGATGCGTGGCGCGCTTCACAAAACCGCTCACGATATCCGAGCGCCAACGCACGGCGAGCTCCTTGAGCGTGCTCACGTCGAGATTGCGGTAATGAAACCACGCCTCGAGCGCCGGCATCGTGCGCGCAAGGAAGCGGCGGTCCTGGCAAATGCTGTTGCCGCACATGGGCGAGCGCTTTTGCGGGACGTAGCGGCTGAGGAAATCGAGCATTTGCCGCTCGGCCGCGCTTTCCGTGACACTCGAGTTTCTGACCCGTTCGATCAACCCCGACGCGCCGTGCGTACGCTTATTCCACTCGTCCATGCCATCGAGCAGCGCCTGCGTCTGATTGACCGCGATGACAGGGGCCTCGGCCACGACGTTGAGCGCGCTATCCGTTACGATCACCGCCATTTCGATGATCCGGTCGACGTCCGGGTTTAGCCCCGTCATTTCCAGGTCGATCCAGATGAGCGCGTTCGAGTCGGGTGCCAGCAATGGCGATTGCGACATGCGCGAACTCCGTGAGTTAAACTAACGGACCGGAATGATAACACTACACGGCATGCACACCTTCACCGTCTCGTTCCTCGCCCTGCTCGTCCTCACGCTGGCCGCGCAACTTTGGCTCGCGCGCCGCCACATCAAGTACGTGACCGCGCATCGCGGCCGAGTCCCGCGCGCCTTCGAGGGCCAGGTTCCGCTCGACGCACATCGCAAGGCCGCCGACTACACGGTGGTGCGCACCCGCTTCGCGCGGCTGGAAACGGTCTACGGCACTTTACTGCTGCTCGCATGGACGCTCGGCGGCGGACTCGATGCGCTCGACCGTTTCTGGCGCGGCGCGCTGGGGTCCGAGTTGATCGGGGGTGTAGCGTTCCTTCTGAGCGTCGTGTTGATCAGCGCGATTTTGGATTTGCCGTTTGCGCTCTACCGAACGTTCGTCATCGAGCGCCGTTTCGGCTTCAACCGCACCTCCCCCGGTTTGTTCATCGGCGATCTGATTAAGCAGACGCTGCTGGGCCTGCTCTTCGGCGTCCCGCTCATTCTCGTCGCGCTGTGGCTCATGCAAACCGCCGGGCGCTTCTGGTGGCTATATGTCTGGGCATTGTGGACGGTATTCGGGCTGTTCATGGTGTGGGCGTATCCGACGCTGATCGCGCCGCTGTTCAACAAGTTCAAACCGCTCGCCGCCGATGGGCTGCGTGCACGCCTGCAAGCGCTGCTCGAACGTACCGGCTTTCGCAGTCAAGGCATCTATGTGGTGGACAGCTCGCGGCGTACTTCGCATGGCAACGCTTACTTCACCGGCTTCGGCCGCAACAAGCGCATCGTGTTCTTCGACAGTCTGCTGCAGCAATTGGCCGAAAATGAAGTCGAGGCGGTGGTGGCGCACGAGCTCGGTCACTACAAGTTGCATCACATCGTGAAGCGCGTCGCGCTCATGGCCGTCATTAGCTTGTCCGGCCTCGCTCTACTCGGTTGGCTCGTCCAACAGGCGTGGTTCTACCACGCGCTCGGCGTGGGCCGCCCCTCGAACCACGCCGCGTTGGCGTTGTTTCTCATGGCGAGCTCCGTCTTTACATTTTTTCTGCAACCGCTGCTCGCGCGCGGATCGCGCCGGCACGAGCACGAAGCCGACACATTCGCCGCGCAACAGAGCGACGGGCGCGCGTTGATCAGCGCGCTGGTCAAGCTTTACAACGAAAACGCGTCGACGCTGACGCCCGATCCGCTGCACTCGGCGTTTTACGATTCCCACCCGCCGGCACTCGCGCGCATTGCGTATCTGCAAAATAAACACCTATCGGAGGATGTATGCCGCTGAAACACGGAATCGCCTCGGTTGCCATCTTCATCCTCGGCGTCACGCCCGCGCTCGCCGATACCGCCTTACTACCAGGCGATGCCGGCAAGGGGAAAATGCTGCACGCCGCGAACTGCGTCGCGTGTCACGACGCGAAGATATACACGCGCAAGGACCGGCGCGTACAAACGTTGAGCGGCTTGATCGGACAAGTCGAGGCGTGCAACACGCAGCTAAAGAAAGAACTGTCGCGCGGACAGGTGAACGATCTGATCGCGCATCTGAACGAGCGCTACTATCGCTTCGAATAAGTGGAGACTCATCATGTCGACCTTGAAGCAGCAGCGTTGCGTCCCGTGCGAGGGCGGCATCGCGGCACTCGACCGAGCTGCAGCGGAAAATTTACTGCCCCAGGCAAAGGGTTGGCGGCTCAACGAAGCCGCCACGGAAATCAGCCGGACCTTCGACTTCAAGAATTTCCATGAAACGATGGAGTTCGTGAACGCCCTCGCGTGGGTCGCGCATCGGGAGGACCATCACCCCGATCTCGAAGTGGGCTACAAACGCTGTCACGTCCGATACAGCACCCACGCGATCCGCGGACTATCCATGAACGACTTCATTTGCGCGGCGAAGATCAACGACTTGCTCGGCGAATGACGCGTATCTCGCGTCGTGCCGATTCCGAGGATTCAATTTTCATCGCAGAGGACGCGAAGATGGCGGTGCGAAGATCGCGCGCCTTCCCTCACCCCAACCCCTCTCCCGGAGGGAGAGGGGCGATAAATCAGCGATTCCTTGATGGATTTTCTTCGCCCTCCTCCGCGTCCTTAGGGAAGCTCTGAATAAGTCCCCAAAGCTATTTCTCACCGCAAAGGCGCAGAGGACGCAAAGG
>JBGPCS010000361.1:0-3360 GCA_041481875.1 Sulfurifustaceae bacterium | reverse complement strand
GCCTGGGTCATTCACTCATGCGAGTCGACGGCTCACGTCCACTCGCCAGCGAACGCTGAAACTAGCAGATCGTGAGTACGTGCTTGAGAAGCACGAGTTTGATAATGCCTACAATATGTCGGGCGAGACCGATCTGCCAGGCTTCAGGTCCGGCGTCTACAGTCCATCGTTCAGCGCGCCTTCATTCACGTTATCGGACGTTCAGTACATGGACCTTCGCACGGGCACGTTATTATACGATCGTGATGATCGCAGGTTTTACACGAGCGATGAGCCCGTGGACCAGCTTCATAACAAGGTTAAGTACGACAGCACTAAACAACTCACATTGATTCATGACGGCACAACAACGGTAGTTCGCGAGCTGCATGCCAACGCAGTCCATAGCCACTGGTATATGAATGACCTTGGGGGTGCGCCGGTCAGCCCTAACAACGGTTCTAACAACTTCACGAGCGAATTTGTACGCGGCTATGGGGTGCCGATAGTTCCCTTCCCGAACCTCAACAACTTCGATGTCTATGAGTTGTCGTACCAGCGGCTAAATCTGTATACCGGCGATTTCTCAATTGGGGCATCCTTCACCAGTGCGGTTCTAACTGGAAATCTGGGCGTGGATTCGAAAAAGAACCTTCTCGCGTCGATTCTTTATCAGGACGATGCCGGAATCGACCACCAGTTCAATTACCTCACCGCTGGAGACATCACGGCTATCGTTCCGGTGGCGCCGGCAGATGCAAATTACCAGGCTATTGGGGTCGTAAGGTGAGTCGGAGTCCGCACATCGGCGCCGCATGGCGAAAGTCGCCTGCGGAATGTCCCGATCTGATCGTGCCGCGTTAGGCCGTTCGCTGCGCGTGTCGCGCTGTGCGCCACGCGATCCAGAGCTGGTGCAGCGGCATGAGCGTCGGGCGCGCGCGCAAGATTCGCGCGCCGTCGGTCTCGATGCGTTTCAATATCCGGTGCGCGATTTCGGTCGAGATCAGCAAGGAGACCAAGAGCGAACGATCCGACGCCGGTAGACGCGCGAGCTGCTCGTCTAGCTCAACGCGCAAACGCTTTGCCTCGAATGTGATCAACTTGGAAACGGCTTCATTCGCGTGCCCGGCATGCAAATCGGCAAGATCGACGCCGAAGCGGGCGAGATCTTCTTGCGGCAGATAGTAGCGGCTGCGGGCCGCGTCCGCACCGGTGTTGCAAAGCAAGACGGCGAGCTCGAGGCGCGCGCCGATTTCAGCGACGGCGGCTAGCGTAAACGGATCGCGACAGCCGACGATGTATGCAGCCAGCTGCTCGATGTGGCCTCGGCTGCGCGTGCCGTAGTCCCGTAGCTCGGCGTAACTTGGCGGTGACGTCCGTGTGACGTATTGAGTAACGGCTGCGATCGGCGCCACGAACGACGGTTCCGTTAGCTGATGGCGAGTCGCAACGGAGGCCAGTGCCTTCGCCACGGGATGGCGCGCTCGTCCCGCAACCAGCTCGTGCGCCTCCTCGTGCCACCAGGCCAGCTTTGCGCCGGCGACTTGCGCGTCGGTACAGGTATCGGGAATCGCGCGGATCTCTTGCCAGAATGTGTAGAGCGGGATTAGCGCGGCACGCTGATCGCGCGGCGCGAACAGCAGACTGTAGTACAGCTCGGCGTTGCGCGCGACGAGTTTGTCGACGTAAGGAGCGATCGCAGCGGTGCGCGCGATCGACGCGTCCGTCGGAGCGCCGCCGTTCATGCGATCGGGAAAAGTCGGCGTTCGAACGTGTCCGATGTCTCCAAGATCGCCCCAGCATATCAGACGCGCATTCGCGTCGCGACGAAGATCGAATCCGAAGGTTACGGCGCGAAGCTGGACTTGCCTTCGTTGTTGACACAAATGCGATTGCGGCCGAGACGCTTGGCGAGATACATACGCTGGTCGGCGACGCTGAGAAGCTGATCCACGGTGTCGACCTGTTCCATGGCATACGATGCGACACCGATGCTAAGCGTGAGCTCAATCGCCTGGCCGTCGACGCTGAAGGATTCGCGCTCGACCGCGACGCGGACGCGCTCGCCGAGCACCGCGGCGCCGAGGCGGTTGGTATCCGGCAGGAGTAGCGCGAATTCTTCGCCGCCGATCCGCGCGACCGTGTCCTCCGTGCGCGTGAGCTGCAACAGCACCGTGGCGACGGCGACCAACGCCTCATCGCCGGCCCGATGGCCGAAGCTGTCGTTGATGCGCTTGAAATAATCGAGATCCGCGACGATGAGCGAGACGTCGGTACCGTAGCGGCGTGCCATGGATAGATGCCGGGTTCCGTCGTCGAAGAACGCGCGGCGATTTTTGAGGGAGGTTAACGGATCGGTCGTTGCTTGTTCGGCCAGCGCGCGCCGGCTCGCTTCGAGCTCGCGGATCGTCTGCGAGAGCTTGTGATGTACGTTGACGCGCGCGAGCAGCTCCATCTCGTCGATCGGTTTGTTGATGAAGTCGTTCGCGCCGTTCAAGAAGGCGAGATTGCGGTCGGTATTGTCCTCGGTCGTCGTCATGACGATGACCGGCAGGTTCTTGAAGTGCGGCGCTTCGGACTTGCGAATCTTGACCAGCAGTTGATGTCCCGTCAGTTTCGGCATGTTGATGTCGGTGACGACGAGCTGGATATCCGTGGTCTCCTCGAGCATCTCCCACGCTTCCGCACCGTCCTTTGCGTGCAGTAGACGATACGTGCCGGTGAGGTACTTCGACAGTAGAACCGCGGTGGTGGGCGAGTCCTCGACCAACAAAATCGAAGGCAGCTTCGGGTTGTCCTTGGGGACTTGATCGAACGTCATGGACACAGGGGTACGATTAACACACCTTAATATAGCATCGTCCGCATACGGCTTCGTCTTGGCGGCTGGACCGTCGCTACTCGCTGACTTCGCGGATGGCGACTTCGACGCGAGCCGGTTCTTCCAACGGTTTCGGCGGATTCACGCCGAGCTCGATAAAGCGTCGCGCGCCGGGCAAGACCTTCGCCTCGAACGATCCGACGGCCTTGTTGTAGCTGTCGACCGCGCTGTCGAGCTCGTGACCCAGTCGCCCGAGATGTTCCGCGAACGCCGCGAGACGGCGATAGAGTTCCTCGCCGACTTCACGAATGCGCTCCGCGTTCCCCGCCAGTTGTTCCTGGCGCCAGCCGTAGGCTACGGCGCGCAGCAGCGCAATGAAGCTGGTCGGCGTCGTGAGAATGACGCGTTGGCGCAATGCGTCTTCCAACAGCGCGCGGTCCAGGTCGAGCGCCGCCGCGAGAAATTGCTCACCGGGAATGAAAAGCAAAACGAAATCGGGTGCGCGCGGAAATTGACTCCAGTAGGCTTTCGCGGCCAGTTCCTTGACGCGTTCGCGCACT
>JBGPCS010000360.1:0-3370 GCA_041481875.1 Sulfurifustaceae bacterium | reverse complement strand
CTGTAACTGGTTGCGCGACCGCCGCCATCTATCTCGCTTAGAAGTTTGCCGTTGGTGTCATAGCGTTCACTCGAGCCGTCTCTTTTTCCCAGCGTGTAGCCCGACACATCTCTGACCAGAACCAGCTTGCTATCGGTGTCTGCTAGACAAGGTGTGCCGCCACAACCGAGAGACTCGCCGCGGCCGTTTTGTTGACGCACGAGCGCATAAGAACCGGCAATTTCCAAACGTTTGTGCACCGATGAGGACCAGCCGAAACCAAAGCCAAGTTGGTTGCCGAGCTGGCTGTTGTAGTGACGGGTCAGGACCGGCAAGGCGCTTTGACGGCCGATATCTTCTTCGGCTTGGTACTTGTTACCTGTGGCTGCGTTGCATGGATTTCCGGTGAATATCTCCGAGTCACCGCTAGAGCATCCCAAATCCTTGTCCGATTTTGGAATCGGACACTCTTGGAGGTTGGAGTCAATTAAACTGCAAACGACCCGCGTCCCACCGCTTGCACCAGGCGGATAGTTGTAACCGCCGGTTGCATCCGTACCGCCGTTAAATGCACTCCCATATCCAGCGGGGCAACGTGAATTGGCGTTGAAGTAGTAGTTAGCACCGCCATCGACAAAGCCCCACGGCGCCGGTCCGGATATATGAAACGACTGCGGGTTGACATATTTCTCCGCCGGGAAAAAAGAATTGGGTACCCAAGCGTACGATGACGCGAAGCCATCCGCCGCATTAACTGCGGTTGATTGAATTATTACCGCATCAGTCAATGCGTCTAAAGTTGGAAACTCCCCGGGCGTATACGACATGTTGACGGCGCTCGAGCCGAACGAGAAGCCGTAGAACGCGGGAGTAGTTGGGGCGCAGTTCGAAGCAGCGATAACCTGGGTACTTGGGAAAGAGAGGAGAGTCACCGCGATAAGGTATCGGCCTAACGACATCATCGAAGCGGCCATACGATCAGTGCCAGAGAACGATCGTGGAAGAACGCGAAATATAGACGTGGCTCCGGTCATATGCGGTCCTTTTGGCGGTAGAAAACGGGAACGATAGTTTGCGGACTCGACGGTTCGAGATTTTTGGTTCATTTCCCTCTCCCTAGTCTCCAGTTGCATATTTCGCGCTCACGAACGTACGGTTGAGCTCACTCGACGCAAATCAGTGCGCTTCCGTGCCGCCCTCTCGGCGTGAACAAGGAATACTCAAGATGACTTCAGATCTTTCCACACCGCTGCTCAAATTCACCGCTCAATCATTGTGGAAACAACGGCCGCTGGCAATGGAACAAATGTCTCATTGCCCTTTCGGGTGCGCGAGCAGTCCCAGTTCGTCCGCTCGGCCAATCGCTTCGGCGCGGTTCGCGGCGCCGAGCTTGCCGAACAACTTATGCAGCTGATTGCGCACCGTGAGCTCGCTTTTACTTAGAATCGTGGCGATTTCGCGGTTGGTTTTTCCGTCGACCATCCAGCGGAGTATTTCTAGTTCCTTCTGCGACAGACTCGACGCGGCAGCGTCGCTGGACAGCGGGATCACTTTCATGAGTGCGGTGTGGATGTGGGGCGCGAGGACTTCGAGCAGTAGCGCAAGATGTTCGGTAAGTGGCGGTGATACGCGCGCAAAGCTGAAGTAGCTGGCCATTCTGCCGGAAATGTCGAGGTGGCCATGAATTGCCAGGTTACCCAGATTGAATTGTTCGATTTCCCGTTTCCCGGCTTCGGAGAGCATCGCCGCATTGAGAACGGGATCGATGAGAATGGGTTTGCGGTTGGCCAACCATTGTGAGGTAACCGGACGCTCGGAGAGCGGTACTTTCCTCTTAATTTGCTCGAGAAAACCGGCCGGACAGTCGACGCCGATAACATGCTGGATGCGAAGCACGTCGAACGTCAGTCGCCCTACCCCCGCTACCAACATGCCGTGATTGATGAGCGGCCTGATTTGCTCGCGGATGAAACGCCGGAAGTCTTCAATCGAATTTAACGGACCTAGAGACGCTTCAATCGCGCGGATTAGATTCTTTTGATCTCTTTCCGAGAACAGAGACGGTGTTGGATGCTCCATTTCTCCCTCCCCTTGTCCCTATTCCGCTTACGGATGCGTGAACACGGTTACGCGTACGCTACGCAAAAGGCCGCCCGCGCGTCAACCCAACAACATGGACTATGCAAATCGGTGGTAAAGGACTGAATTACCGCGTAGAGGTGCTTCGCGGGAATGTCTCGCGATGAAATTTAACGGCTGTATAAAAAATAGAATCTATCTCAAAATCTCCATGTAGGGTGGGTGGAGCCCCCGCCTTCGCGGGGGCAGGCTACGCGCAACCCACCAACATATTATTTTGTTGGGTTGCGCCGCTCCCGCGGCTACACCCAACCTACACTAGGCGCAATTTTGAGATACGTTCTAGAAAAGTCGTGAATCAGACCGAAATGCTAATTTCGACCGCTCACGCGTACTCGCGCTCGGCGCCGCCGCTGATGTAGTTCTCGAACTTGGTGTACTCGCCGAGGAAGGTCAGGGTGACTCTGCCGATCGGGCCGTTGCGTTGTTTGCCGATGATGATTTCGGCGGTGCCTTTGCTGGGGCTGTCTTCGTTGTAGACTTCGTCGCGGTAGATGAAGAGGATGACGTCGGCGTCTTGTTCGATGGCGCCGGATTCGCGCAGGTCGGACATGACGGGGCGCTTGTCGGTGCGGCTTTCCAAACTGCGGTTCAACTGGGACATCGCGATCAGCGGGACGTTCAGCTCCTTCGCGAGACCCTTCAACGCGCGGGTGATGTTGGAAATTTCAGTCGCGCGATTCTCGACACCCGCCTCGGCGCCCTGCATGAGCTGCAAGTAATCGACGATGATGAGTCCGAGGCCGTGCTCGCGCTTGATGCGGCGCGCGCGGGCGCGCAGCTCCATGGCCGTCAACGCGGGGGCATCGTCGATGAAAATCGGCGCGTCGCTCAATAGCGTTACCGCCGATGTCAGCCGCGGCCAATCCTCATCGTCGAGCTTGCCGGTGCGCACACGGTGGGAATTGATTCGCCCGAGCGACGCCATCATGCGCATCGCGAGCTGCGTACCCGGCATTTCCATGCTGAAGATCGCAACCGGCAGCTTGTGCCCCACCGCCGCGTTTTCCGCGATGTTCATCGCCAGCGCGGTTTTGCCCATGGACGGGCGACCCGCGATGATGACGAGATCGGCCGGCTGCAACCCGGATGTCCGCTCGTCGAGATCGGTGAACCCGGTCGGCACGCCGGTCACGGATCCTTGCGTGCGATAGAGCTGATCGATGCGGTCGACGGTCTTGGTCAGGAGTGCCGCGATCGGCTCGTAGCTGCCGCGCCGGCGCGTACGTTGCTCGCTGATGTCGAAGATGCG
>JBGPCS010000359.1:0-3371 GCA_041481875.1 Sulfurifustaceae bacterium | reverse complement strand
CGTCAAGCCCGTCGGTTCGACTGCCTCGGCGCCGCTATCCGACTTGGTATCCGCCTTCTTGATTCGCCTCGGCATACAACGCGTTAAGGACATGTGGGTACGCCTTCGTGCGTCCGATCCACGGCATACCGCGACACGAGACTCGTCAGCCTCGCCTCACACGCAGCCGTAGACCCGATGAATGCTAACTGGCGTATGGCAACCGTAGACGCCCCCCGCACACGGGGCAAACTGAGCTTAGCGCGGAACGATTCGCCGGCTGTCGTCGGAGATGATGACCTCGACGCGCCGATTTAGTTGGCGATCCACCGCGGTATCGTTGCTGGCCACCGGAAAGTTCTTGCCGTACCCGCGACCCACCACGCGATCGTTGCTGATCCCCATGTCATGCAAGGTTGCACGCACGGCGTCGGCGCGCCGGTCGGAAAGCTCCTGATTGTGACTGTCGCCCCGGTGTCATCGGTGAAACCCTCGATCAATACGTTGCGCCTGGGTATTGGTTCAGAACGTTGGCGAGCTTCTGCACGTCACGCATGCCATCCGGTTTGATCTGCGCCATGTCGGTGTCGAACAACAGATCGCCAAACGTGATCATCACTCCGCGATCGGTTTTCGTCGCCGCCAACTCCCTGAGTTGCGCTTGCAGCTGATCCGTACGCGTCTCCGCGTCTCGTGCCTGCAGCTGCTGCGACACGACTTGGCGTTGCGACTCCACCAACCGGCGTTGCAACTCTTCCAGCTGGTGAAAAACAGAGTACGCGCCGGACGGCGCATCGTCGGTACGTTGACGTACGCAAAACAAAGTTCGTTCGTTCTACATCAGGCGCCGGCAATCGCGCCCTGGCCGACGTCCGGTTGGCAAATGCCATGCTTCCGAAAATAAATTCTCTTTGTTGGTCAGCGAACGGAATGGCCTTCGCGTTCAGCGTACAACTCATCGTACGCATGGCAATCCTGGTCTTGGCAAGACACGTTACGGCACGGAATCGCCACCTACTCAATTCGCTGCCAGCGGCACAGCAGGAGTGTCGTTCTTAGCGTCCGAATTCAAGCCGTGAGAGTACGACGCAGTATTTTCCAATGCCCACGGCGGTCGCAGTGATCTGTCCGTTATTTCAACAACAGAAGGAGTAGCACCAATGGAACCATCCGAAAACCTTCAAGCCTCACCGAAACCCGCGGCGGGTCAACCGCTCCCGGGCGATAACGTCCTCGTACAAAGCGGCGACGCCGGCAAATCGAAAGATCGCGCTGCGGAGACCGCTGGCGGCAAGGACGCCAAAGGCAACACCGTGATCCAGCCGCCGAAGGAAGTCGTCGCGCCGCCAAAGAACGAGACCGTACCGAAGTAGCTCAAACTGGCCGTGAGGCGGTTTCGAACGTCGTGCCGCAGCACGGCGTTCTCTTCACTTCCCACTCTTTAGAAGCAAATGATGCAAGCACGCAATCAGGAGAGCTCACATGACACTCGGAACATTAGTATTGATTCTGTTGCTGCTGATGGTGGTTGGAGCGATACCGGCGTGGCCGCACAGCCGCCGATGGGGCTATGGCCCAAGCGGCGTGCTGGGGTTGGTGCTTGTCGTCGTGGCAGTACTGTTCGTCTCGGGCGGGATATAGGCCGGACGGCGCTAGCCATGGCCACACCGTGACAAACGCGGACGTTTCGATCATGTGTGTCGATCGAGGGGCAATAACCGTTGACAACTTAAAGGAGTATCTCAATGAAAATATTCAATCGACTCGCGAACCTCTTCTTCGCGCTGGCGTTCGCTTCCTTCTTGGGATGCGCCGCCTCACCAACGAATGAGGGAACGAAGGCGTATCTGGACGACTCGGTCGTAACTACCAAAGTAAAGGCGGCAATGTTGGGCGAGTCCTCGCTAAAATCGTACGAGATCGGTGTCGAAACCTACAAAGGCAAGGTGCAGCTCAGCGGCTTCGTCGGTTCCCATGCCGAGATTAGCAAGGCCGGTGACGTGGCACGCGGCGTCAACGGCGTGCTATCGGTGAACAACGATCTTCGGCTCAAGTAATAGTAGGCCGGCTAGTCGGCCGTGAGCCGCCTGGTCGGCGTTCCCGACCTTCTGCGTTGCGTTGACTGATCTCGACCCACAACGACAACCAACCATAGACAAGAAGGAGACGCTACCCTCCGCGAGTCCGGCGAACGAAGGCAGTTCCTGATTTCGTCCCCACCCCTGGGGAAACGCAACCGCACCCAGGTCGCGGGAAGAACTAGCGCGTCTCGTTTCTTCCGCCCATATTGTGCTGCCCATGAGCCACGAAAAACCCTTGGGGTCGATTGGCATCGTGCATAGTATGGCAAAACATCGTGCTTCCCTTTACCAGCGGGTTTATTGTTCCAAGCTCAGGATCTCGCATTCCTTATGCATGTCGCCGCGCACGCGGGAGGAACAACATGAAGCGTCTTACCGGGTACGTTCTGTTGGTTGCACTCGTTTCCGTTCCCGCGCACGCGATCCTGCCGGTCGCGGGCATCGCCAAGAGCCTCGTGAAGAACATCGTGCAAAGTTTTGTCGAGGGACAGTACAACCGGTTGGCGGCGACGTCCGGACCTTGCGGCATGGCGATGGCGCCACCGGGAGCCGGCGCGCTGGCCGCGATTCAGGGCCGCGGTTTGCCCGGCGCGCGCATGCCGGGCTTAGGCGCGGCCAAAGGCGCGATGCCTTCCATGCCCGGGATGGCTCCCGGGCAGACGATGTTCGATGAGCGCGCAAAGGAAATGATGACACGCGCGCAGGGGTCGCAAGGCGGCGGCGTCCCGAGCGTGCCTCCCGAAGTCATGGCGGCGATGAAAGACCAAACGCCGCTGTCGAGCGCGGAAGCCGATGAGCTCGGCACGTTGATGGAGCGCATGTCGGCGGCCGCTCCTTCGGTCGCGACGAAATGCAAGCCGGGGGAGCTCAAGCAGGCGATGCAGACGGCGGCGGAAGCGCCCGGCGCCGGCGGGATCATGCGCATGATGCTCGGCAAGCTGCGCGAGGCGCAGAAGCGAATCGACGAGGCGCGCGCGACGTTCGCGAAGATGTCCGAGCCGGAACGCAACGACTACATCGCGACGATGACCGCCGAGTATCGCGCCTGGCCCGCGGAGAACAAACAGGCGTTCCGCGATATGGTAGAAACCAATTTCCTCGGCATGCCCGACACGCTGCGCATACCGCTGCTCGCGCAACTGAAGCAAGCGGGCTAGCGAGAAACGTCGCAGACATTCCTTATTGAAGTTAGGGAACCTCTGATTAAGTGAACATTCACCGCAAAGGCGCAAAGGACGCGAAGAAAAACATGAGATTTTTATCGAGAAAACCCTTTGCGCTCTCTGCGTCTTTGCGGTGAGAAATAGTTTT
>JBGPCS010000358.1:0-3384 GCA_041481875.1 Sulfurifustaceae bacterium | reverse complement strand
GTCCCGATGAAGTACGCGCGTGAGACCAGCTTCATCAACTGCGCTTGCGTGGTGTACAGCTTGGAGAGATTGCCGCTCGATAAGTTTTGGCTCGAGTGCGTCATGGTGATCTTCCCGGAACCGTTCGACACGCTGTTGGCGCGAAATACGTCGACGTTGCGGCAGTCGGCGACCATGAGGATGTCGTCGGCTTTGATCTGATTGGCGATCGCGGCGGTGCTCAAGATCTGCAACGAGTCGCCCGAGTTGTTCATATTTCCGGTGAGGTTCGCATCGAGTATCGAAGCGCGCTGAACGATGATGACGTCCGTGCCGGCGCGCACGTCGCCGTTGCCGAAAAAGTCCGCCGGCAAATTCGGTTGCCAGTCGGTGAGATTGTTCGTGCCGGTACCGCTGTAGCGGTAGCCGCGCAAGCCGCCCGCGAGGAACTGATACGCCATCGACACCGGCTGAGCGATATTATTGATGTTCGCCGCCGCCAGTTGGCTGTTGCAGCCGGTGAAACCGGCCATGCGAATGTCCTGCGCGAGAAACTCCGCGGAGAATCGCCCGGCTTCCTGCGTGCGTGCGAGATTCTCCTCGTACGTGTAAGTTGAGCGTCCGGTGATGAAGACTTGGGATATTCCGGCGAGCAGCAGCAAACTGATCGTCAAGGCGACCATCAGCTCGACGAGCGTAAACCCCGCGTGCAGGTACCGGCGCGTTTGTGCGGCGCGGATCACAGATCCGCCTCCACGACGAGTTGCGTATCTTGATCGCCTTCCTTCCACGCGATCGTCACGACGCGCCGCGCGCCGGTCGTCGATATCGCGCCGGTGCCGCTACGTAGGCGGGCCGATAGCGTGCCTTTCCACGAAGCGATGTCGTAGTCGGCCAGGTGGGACGCATCGCACACGGCGCTTAAACATTGGCCCGACGTGACCGACGGCATGTACGAGGGGGAAACAGCGTCATAGCTTCCAGCGCTCTTGCCGACCGGGTTCGCCCGAATGCGATCGATGATGTCGGAGGCGAGCAGCACCGCTTGGCTGCGCTGATACGATCCTTGATTGAACTTGAGCGCGGTGACTTGCAGGCTCGCGAGCCCAAGTAGACCGATCGAGAGAACCGCGAGCGCGATCAGCGATTCGAGTAAGGTAAAGCCGCGCGACCGAATGGCCGGTGTCTGCATCGTCATGGCTCAGCAACTTCCCGACGGTGGCGTTGCAAGTAACGACACCCGACCGAGACCCTGAAGCGAGACTTGCTTTCCCGCGGTGGTTACGCCGTTACGGCAAAACGCATAGGTGCCGGCCCCGACCACCGTGTTCGCTGCCGTTACCGACAGCGCACCGGAGCCGGAGAACACAATGATCGGCGTGGTGGCACTGGCAGTGATTGCGTAGCCGCTCGCCAGCGCCTCGCGGGCGCGCAGGACGGTTTCACCGGCGCTCAAGGCGTTGTCCCCGTCCGCGTCGACGAACACGATGTATCCGCCGTTCCAAGTTCCGGTACATCCGGCGGTGGTGGTTCCCGGACACACACCGATGTTGACGGCGCGCTTGATCGCCTCGCTGCGCGCGAAATTGATGTCGGTGACGAATTCGTTGACTTGGCTGCTGATCCCCTGCGCTCGGATGATTTGGAAGAATTGCGGAATCGCGAAGGTCGAGAGGATACCGGCGACCGTGAGCGTGACGATCAACTCGACAAGCGTGAAACCACCCCCGCGCGCCGGTGGCGTATGGGAGTAGACATTAAGCTCTTCGTTACACGCACGAGCCCCTATTTTTCTAATCATATGCAGCAGCACTTTGGCCAGTCGCGGACAAAGTTCACCGGATACGCGTCCTGCGCCGGCGACTTTAGTTATACGGAGCAGGTGTCGAAACGCACCCGCCCAACCCGAATACGATTGAGTCTAGGCGTCGGTTTCCCGGCGTCAATTGACGAAAGACGCCGGCACTTTGACGCGCCGTGTCACTTGCGCCTGCTGTATCGAGCGGGACAGCAGTAAAACCGGCGTCCGTGCGCAGAGTTGCAGCGGTACGGCGATGTTGTATCCGTCGCCGGTTCGCTGGACGACGTGACGGAGATATCGATACGATGCGCGTCGCGCGATGTTTCCGCGCTCGATGGGTTTGTGAACTTACGGAAAGGAGAATCGTCTTGGAGAGATCGAACCGTAGAACGTACTCGGCCGCTTTGCTGGCTTTGATGGGCCTCATCTTACCGGCGTCGGCGCAAATCAAGTTTCCGACGGTAACGCCGGAAGAAGTTCAATGGCGCGACGTACCCAACGTGAAAGGTTTGCAAACCGCGATCGTCGCCGGCGATCCGACGAAGCCCGGCGTTTACGTGCAGCGCGTGAAGTTTTCACCGGGCACGATGACGCGTCCCCACTTTCATCCCGAGGATCGCTACGCCGTCGTGTTGAAAGGCACTTGGTGGGTAGGGACCGGCAGTGAATTCGAGCCGGGCAAGACGGTCGCGACCAAGACCGGCACATTTATGAAACATCCCGCCGGCGAACATCATTACGACGGTGCCAAGGACGAAGAGGTGATCGTGCAGATCATCGGTGTCGGTCCGAGCGCGACGACGTTGCTGCACCCTGAGCTTGGGCTCACCGGAAACTCGCTCGGTAATTGATGCCGCATCCACGGCCGCGATCGACGCAGCGAATCAACGCGAGGAGTCCACTATCGTGCCTGTTAAATTTTATTTGATGGGAATCGGTATCGCGATCGGCGTCGTGTTTTCCCAGGGAGCGTCGGCGCGAGACGCATCGCCGACGAGTCCGTATGCCGGCGAGGAGCAGCGCGCGCTCAAGGCGGTCTCGCCGCAGCGGGCGGAGGATCTTACCGTCGGACCCGGCATGGGTTTCTCCAAAGTCGCCGAGCTGAACCACTATCCGGGTCCCAAGCACGTGCTGGAGTTGGCCGGGGCGCTACAGTTGACCGACGCGCAGATCCGGGGCGTTACGCAAATACGCGACGCGATGGAACAAGCGGCGCGGCGATTCGGCAAGCAGATTCTGGAAAGAGAATCCGAGCTGGAAGCGCTGTTCGCTTCTCGTTCCGTGGAAGACGGGCAGGTCCGTTCACTCGTCGTTGAGTTGGGGCGACTACAGGGCGAGCTCAGGTACGTCCACGTGGGTGCGCATCTTTCGACGGCGCGTCTGCTCTCTGCGGCGCAGGTCGCGTCGTACGACCGGCTTCGCGGGTACACGGAAGGAACGGCGCCGGTTCACCGCCATCACGATTAGGGAACCTCTGATTAAGTGAACATTCACCGCAAAGGCGCAAAGGACGCGAAGAAAAACATGAGATTTTTATCGAGAAAACCCTTTGCGCTCTCTGCGTCTTTGCGGTGAGAAATAGTTTTGGGGACTTATTCAGAGCG
>JBGPCS010000357.1:0-3390 GCA_041481875.1 Sulfurifustaceae bacterium | reverse complement strand
GTGGTCTTGCCGGTGTCGCGCAGCGTCTTACCGTTCCAGTCGAAGACCTGAATATCTTTCTCGACCATGTTGCCGACCAGAATCCGCTTGCTGTTCGCGGAGAACGCCGCCCCTTGCGGCCAGTGTCCGATCGGCGCCTCCGCCGCCTTGGCGAGCGTCATTCCTTTCACGCGAAAGAGCACGAGCTTACCGTGGTCGTGGTAGAAGGGTGACTCTTTCGGTTTGTTACTGCCGTCTTGGATAACGACGGCGACGGTCGAGCCGTCGGGCGAGATCTTGATGCCTTCGGGCGACTGTCCTCCCGTTGTCACGGTGTCGACCACGCGCGGCGGTTTTGCCTGCAAGTCGATGAGACTGATGGTGTCGTTGTCACCACCACCGCGGCCGATGTTGGCGACCACGGCGAACGCGCCGTTCGGCGCGATGTCGACGCCATAGGGTCGAAGCCCTGAGTACATGTCGCGTTTGGTGTACTCGACTTTGGAACCGTCGATCGACAGCACCGAGATCCGATCGTCGCCGTCGCGCGTGGCGAGCGCTGTCTTGCCGTCGGGTGAGATGGCGACGTGGCTCACGCCGGATTTCGCATCGCCGAGCGTTACCGTGCCGACCGGCGCCACGGTCTTGCCGTCTATCGTATACACCGACACCGTTCCCTCGGAGCGATTCGCCACCAGAGCGAGCGTTCCCTGACGATTGATGGAAACGCCCGCCGGCCCTTTGCCGGTGTCGAGCTGCGCGATCACCTTGGGCGGATTGCTCTTCAGATCGATCACCGAGAGTCGATTGTCGGGTGCCTGTTTGGTGGGGTCCGCCGGATCGATCTTCATCGATGCCGTTACCAGCGCGAGACCTTCGTTCGGCGTGATCGCGACGCTGACCGGCGGTCCGACGACGCTCGCGGGCGTTTCAATCTCGGCGATGATCTTCGGCGGCGAGCTCTTGAGATCGATGATGGTCGCCGTATCGGGCGGCGGATTTTGCACGACCGTGACGACGCCGTTGACCAACGCCACCTTATTGTCGTTAGCGGACACGGCAAGCTCGGCGACAACCGTGAATGGAACCGCGAACGTGGCGAACAATGCGGCAATGGCAGTGCGATCCTTGGTATGCATCGATGACTCCCGGTGGTTTTATGGGTGGCGGCGGCTAACAAATCAGTTTCGGCAGGCGAATGCAAGCGCCGAGGAGAAAGCGGCGAATCGACGCAACGTGTCGCGCCCGCTGCCGGCTTAACCGGTCAAACCGATACTTTGCGGTCGGGGAACGCCTTGGACCAAAAGTAGATTTCGTAACGCTCGCGCAGGCCGTGCACCCAGAACGGATCGGTCTGCAACAACTGCTCGATCGCGGCTTTACTCGGCGCTTCGACGAGCCACAAACCGCCGACCGCCGGTTCGCCCGCGTCCGGCCGCAGCGACCCGGGTATCAGGACCGTATCCCGGTGTTGATCGAGCCACTTCACGTGCGCCGGCAATTGCGCCTCGCGAATAGGCAGGCAATTCGGGCGATCGAAGAAACGAACGGCGTATAGCATGTGGCCTCCGGTTTACCCTGTGATTGTTCGCACCGCCATCAGCCGGCGCTTGCGAGCGGCAGCAGAACGAAGAGCAGCGCGATGAAACCTGGCAGCGCCTGTATATAAAGAATGGACCTCTTCGCGGTAAACCCACCGAACAGACCGGCAGCGATCACGCAACCCAGAAAGAAAATCTGCACGTCTATGCGGTTCGCGATGAGCCCCCAAACGAGACCGGCGGCGAGAAAACCGTTGTATAGACCTTGATTCGCCGCAAGCGCGGCCGAAGCGGCGGAGACTTCGGGGGTCATGTTGAAAATTCTTCGCCCAAGCGGACGGTTCCAGAAAAACATTTCCAGCACGAGAAAGGCCAAGTGGCTGACGGCCACCAAACCCACGATCAGATTTGCGACGAGTTTCATGCGAGCGATTCCTCTAGGTAGGCATACGACGCGAACTATTCCGACACGGCTCGTTTAAGAACCGAGAAAGTATACGTCGTCGCGAGCCGCGATGGATGTTGAGAGGCGTGCGGTTTTGTTGCAAACTCAGCCGCCAGGGAAATCGCCGTGCCCCGCGGCACAATATCAGCGTTAAGGAGCCTTATGCTTACGCCGGAACACTTCAATAGCCGAGGCGTCGAGTATCTGCCCGGCCTTTTGGGTATCGTCATCACCCACGTGAGCACCTCGGAAGTGAGGTCCGAGATGCCGGTGAAAAAATCGCTCATGGCGCCGAACGATTTTCTCCACGCCGGAACTGTCGTGACGCTGGCCGATACCTGCGCCGGTTACGGTTGCCGCTCCAATCTCCCGGAAGGCGCGATCGGGTTCACCACCATCGAGCTCAAGTCGAACCATCTCGGCACCGCGCGCGAGGGTACGGTCGAATGCATCGCCACGGCCGTGCACTACGGCAAGACGACGCAGGTGTGGGACGCAACCATCACGCACAGAGAAACCGGCAAGGTCATCGCCCTGTTTCGCTGCACGCAGATGGTTCTTTATCCGAAAAAAAGCTCCTGACGGGACGAAGCAGGCGGCTCAGTGTGGGCGCCGATCCGCCTGATTCTTTAGCCACTCCGTGGTTTCACTCCATAGGGAAGAACGAAACGTTTCGCGAAAGAAGCCGAAATGCCCGATCGAGTCCACGCCAAGATCCTCCGGGCTGCGGTGATTTAACTCCCTGGCCGCATTTTCGTAGCAACCCACCAGGCTCTCGACCGCCGCTCGCGGCGCATGGATGTCGTCGGCAAAGCTGTAGGAGCGAATCGGGGCGCGGAAGCTTTGAAAATTCTTTCGAATCGGCTTTCCCCGGTCGTCGACGATGTATTGCGGATGCCTCCCCCAGAACGCCCATTGGTTGGCGACGCCGCGCGGGAGATCCTCGCTCAGTCCAAGCGTCTTCGAGGGGAAATACGAGAACACCCCCGTCAAGCCGGGCATGAGCGCGTGCCAGAGAAACCACATGAAATATCTTCGCGACCCCGACCATAATCCCCAATAGCCGCTTTGCGCCGCAACAGTGAGCATCGCGTCGACTCGGTCGTTGTTCGGCGCGAGTCCCACCAGTTGTCCTCCGATGCTGTGCCCAACGACCAGCAGCCGGCGCGGACGCCGCTGCGCGACGACCCAATCGATCGCCCCGGCGATGTCCTTCGCCGCCCAGTCGTGCAACGACGCCTCAAAGCCCCGCAAGCTGCGTGGCCGGGATTCGCCGATGCCGCGGTAGTCGAAGGTCAACGCGGTCAGCCCGTTTTCGGCGAGAAAGCGGGCATACTTGTCGTAGTAGTGTCGCTTCACTCCGGTTGCCGACGTTATCAGCACGACCGAGCCGTTGCGCTTGGCAGCCGCGGGTTGATACAGGCT
>JBGPCS010000356.1:0-3400 GCA_041481875.1 Sulfurifustaceae bacterium | reverse complement strand
CCCACCCCCACCGCCGTCACCGCCACCATCACCATCACCATCACCATCACCATCACCATCACCATCACCATCACCATCACCGAATGCTAAATGCATCATTACAAATGAAACAACTGGTCTTTCCGGTAACGAGCACTCCTGGCTGTATGAATATGATAGCCAGGGCATGCCGTTGAAGATAACTAGATATAGACCAAATGGTTCCCCAGATATTACAACGGACATTTACTATAACGCCGTCGTGCAAACAGGCGTAATTAATAACCACAACGTCGGATCCACCCTCAACTACGATGCCGATCTCTTTAATAAACAACTGCCCTACATGGCCAAGGTTTCCTCTACGTTGGACGGCATTACGCAAGTTAACTACAAGCAATATTTTTTCTTTTATGACGATAAGGACAGACTGATCAAGGTAGGAGAGCAAACCAATGCTGCCGGTGACCGGGAATTCGATTTACATATTTTCTATGACGACAAAAATAATGTAACGGCGTTGCAGTATGAATTGACCACCGGGCCGAATGAGGTAATTCCGCCCGTAACGGTTGCTGCCTATGACGACAAACCAACACCTTACGCCTCCATCAACATTTGGAAGTTTTTAATGATCAATTTTAATTGGGACAACTATGATCCGGAACCCATCCTTACCGCACTAAGCAGCAATAACCCACTCGATTACACGCTCGATACGTTCAAACGAACGATGACATATAAATATAATGAACATGGTTTCCCGATAGAACGCAGCAATACGAATACAAATCCTAACGGTGTCTACACCTTCACTCAGACCTTTTCTTATGCGTGTAATTAAACATTCATTTCTAGACGGTAGGAAAGACTAACGCCTTTCCGGCTGGAGGATGAGCATCGGTCAAGACGCTGGCGCTCTTGTGCCCTCGCATCCTCGGCCGAAGCTTCGCCAAGGATCGGCTCCGAGCATCGCAGACGTTTGGGCAAAAGCCCGAAGGGGAGCGGGCTTGGATGCCAGCTCCCGAACTACAGCACAAGGACGTGCTGTAGTTCGGCGCCGGCCAAAAACCGAGGAGCGCAAGAAGTGCTTGCGCCCTGTCGGGGTGTCTTTCTCTTTGCATACTTTCTCTTGGACAAGCAAGAAAAAGTGTGCCGACCTGCGGTGCTGCACGCGATGTGCGAATTTCGCGGGAGGCAGGATGCCGGGAGCGATTCGGGAACCACATTTATCATTTGATAAATCGCGCGACAGCGCGATCATTATCAGCGCTTCAAGATTTCATCGTCGCCACGCGACGATTTCCCATTCGCTAGCGCCGGCGCGCGCGCGTCGGCCGCACCGCGCTGCGCAACCGCTCCGCCGCCGGCGTTACGCGCGGCGAAACGTTGGATTCCCAGAAAGATTCCCTGCGCCATCTCACGCTGAAACTTCGGCGAGCGCAGTTTCTTTTCCTCCGCTGGATTCGAAATGAACGCCGTTTCGACGAGTACCGACGGAATGTCGGGTGCTTTCAGCACGGCGAAGCCCGCTTGGCGCACACGCATCGCGTGGACCGGCCCGACGCGCCGCAACTCCATCAGCATGTCGCTGCCTAACGTCAAGCTGTCTTGCTTCGTCTTGGTGTGCGACAGGTCGAGCAGAACTTTGGCGAGCACGTCGTCTTTGTCGCTGATGCTGACGCCGCCGATCAAGTCCGACGCGTTCTCCCGCTCCGCCAAAATGCGGGTCATCGCATCGGTCGCGCCCTTTTCCGAGAGCGCATAAACCGACGAGCCGGACGCTTGCCGTCCGGGCGCTGCGTCGGCGTGAATCGAAATGAACAAGTCCGGGCGCTCCGAACGAGCCTTGCGTACCTTCTCGAAGCGATCGCGCAGACGGATGTAATAGTCGCCGTCGCGGATCAGCACCGCACGCATGCCTTGCTTTTGGTTTATCAAGCGCGCTAGCTCGCGCGCGATGGCCAACGTGACGTCCTTCTCCCGCGTTCGATAGCGCCGCCCGAGCGCGCCCGGATCTTCGCCGCCGTGTCCGGCGTCGACGGCGACGACAAAGAGTTTTGGTGGCGCGTTGCGACCCGGCACCCGCCTAGGCTCACGCGCGGGCTCGGTCTCAGGAGCGACTTTGGCCTCGTCGGCGGCGCCGTTCTTGGGATCCAGTAAGTCGATGACCAATCGATGTCCATACGGACCTGTCGGACCCAGCACGAACGTGCGTGGCTGCGCCGGCGATTTCAGATCGAGCACGATCCGAAGTGTGCCAGTCTCGGGTCGCCCGGTGCGCAGCGCCGACAGCAGCGAGTCGGAGAAATCGAGCTCGGGCAACGCGGCGGTCAATTCCGCGTCGTCGAGGTCGATCACGATTCGATCCGGATCGGTCAACACGAATACGCGATGCTCGAGCGATCCGCTGAGATCGAAGACGAGGCGCGTATGATCCGGCGCGCGCCATTGGCGCAGGTTCTGTACGGTAACGGTGGCGTGAACGCAGAGCGGCGTGAGCAGGAACAACGAAGCGAGCGCGAGACGAATGCGGCGTCGTATCATCGAAGGGCGCGGAGCGCCGCCGCGCCGGGCGGGGTGTGCGCTTGGAATTGCAACGCTCGTTCCTCGTTGTTCGCTCGCTCAATCATAACGTCTATATCGGGCAGCGGCAAAAACGCTTGCGCGCGTTCGGGCCATTCCACGACGCAGACGTCGTCACCTCCAATGTAGTCGCGCAGTCCCAGGAACTCGAGCTCGTGCGGATCGGACACGCGATAAAGATCGAAGTGATGAAGCGCGATATCTCCGCATTCGTAAGGTTCGATCAAGGTGAAGGTGGGACTTTTCACCAGGCCGATGTGCCCGAGGCCGCGCAACAATCCGCGCACGAACGTGGTTTTTCCCGCGCCGAGCGCGCCGCGCACATAGATAAGACGAACCGCCGGTAGCGCCGACGCCAATTGACCGCCAAGCGCTTCGGTCTCGCGCTCGCTCTGGGTTTCAATCCGCCGCGTCGCCATTCTCTATCGTTGTTTCCGTCGTCATCCCCATCGTCATCCAGGGTCCGATTCAATCGACGCCGAATGCCCGAATAGAGATCCGACGCGAGCATGCCGATCGGACCATCCGCTGCCGCCTCGTCACCCGCCACGGCGTGCACCCACACGCCCAACCGTGCCGCATCGAGCGCAGCGAGACCTTGCGCGCGCAAGGCCGCGATGACTCCGGTCAGGACATCGCCGGTACCGCCGCTCGCCAACCCGGGATTGCCGCGATCGCAGATCGAAACGCCATCCGCGGACGCGATCAATGTCCCAGCCCCTTTCAACACGCAGACCCCGCCGAAACGTTTGATGAGTCGGCTCGCAGCGGCGAAGCGATCGCGCTGAACCGCTGCTGTCGTGATCTTTAGCAGCCGCGCGGCTTCGCCGGGATG
>JBGPCS010000355.1:0-3404 GCA_041481875.1 Sulfurifustaceae bacterium | reverse complement strand
TGAATAAGTCCCCAAAGCTATTTCTCACCGCAAAGGCGCAGAGGACGCAAAGGGTTTTCTCGATAAATCTCATGTTTTTCTTCGCGTCCTTTGCGCCCTTTGCGGTGAATGTTCACTTAATGAGAGGTTCCCTAGCCTCTGAAATGTTCCCTCGAAGTTTCCGAACCCGCCGAACGCACGGGCGGGTCTGGCTCATTGAAACCGCGAACTTTCACCGGGTGGCACATACGAGCGCGGGATGTAATGAAACCACGCCGCCGGCACGGACACACGTTAAGCGTGTCCGTGAAATCTCCGGAACCTACACTTAGTTGCCGGGTAGCTGCCATCCCTGGCGAAACTCTGCGACTTCGATGGGCCCCGGCCCGCACTTCCGTGTGCGGGCGCTCGCCGGCACGGACACACGTTAAGTGTGTCCGTGAAATCTCCGGCTCGCCCCCATTTAGCCGACGGGGGGCGGTGTGGTATCCTACGCAACTTAAACGCTCGTGGTTTACCTGCCCCGTTCGACGCACTGATTACCTGGATCGGATCTCGCTATATCCGGCGCGGTCTGGAACGTTGCCCGGTCTCTGCCGTCCACCGAGGAGGAATTCCCTGGATTGGACTTTGTCAGTTTTTCGGAGAAACAGAGATGCCGCCGTCCACCGCCAACGCCACCGTCGCCACCACCACTCGTCCCGCGCTTGCTCCTGCGCCGCATCGGGTGAGCCCTTATAAGCTCGCGCGCGTGGAGAAGGTCGACATGCCCGACGGCGGACGTGGCCAACACTGGTACCGCTACATCTTGAACAACGGTCGTTCGACCATCACCGGCCAGCGTCGCGGTTCGCTGAAAGACGTGACGGCACATGCCCATCGTTACGCCGAGCAGCTCAACACCCGCGCGTTCGGTTCGCATTCCGTGTGGTCCGCACGCCGCACCGACCCCAAAGCGGTCCCCAAGACGATTAAGGCGCGCTGATTCACCGCCGGGGCCAGGTCGCCCCTCGCTCGGAAACCCCATGCCCGCTATCCGTGCCGACGACCCACCCGTGGTCGGTGGCGTCGCGTCTCGCTGTTATTCCGTTCTTGTTCTGTCGCGCCGGACGCGCCGCGCTTGAGCGAGACGTCCGACTACACCTTCTTCGCAACTTGTCCGAAGGGAATTGAATCCCTTCTTGCGGACGAGTTGCGTTCCCTCGGCGCCGCGACGCGCGAGACGCGCGCGGGTGTAGCGTTCGAAGGGTCCTTATCGCTCGCCTATCGCGCCTGTTTGTGGTCGCGACTCGCGAGTCGCATATTGCTTGCGCTCGCGCGTTTTCCGGCGCCCTCGCCGCAGGCACTTTACGACGGCGTCCAAGGTATTTCATGGAAAGACCATGTCGACCCCGCGGGTACGCTCGCCGTCGACAGCTCCATATCGCAATCCGGCATCACGCACTCGCACTTCGCCGCGCTGAAAGTAAAAGACGCCATCGTCGATCAGTTGCGGAACATCGAGGGGCAGCGACCTTCGATCGATACCGAACGACCTGACGTGCGCGTGAATCTCTACTTGCATCGGGATGAAGCGACGATCAGCTTGGACTTATCCGGCGACAGTTTGCATCGGCGCGGTTATCGCGGTCACGCCGCCGAGGCGCCGCTCAAAGAGAATCTCGCGGCGGCCATTCTGTTGCGCGCCGACTGGCCCGCGCTCGCGCGCGAGGGCGCGCCGCTGGTCGATCCGCTGTGCGGATCGGGAACCCTGCCGATCGAGGCGGCATTCATCGCCGCGGACGTCGCGCCCGGCCTGTTGCGAGAACATTACGGATTTCTGCGCTGGCGCGGCCATGACACGGCAACCTGGTCGGCGCTCATCGCCGAAGCGCGCGAGCGGCGCGACGCGGGCTTGGCTCGATTGCCCGCCATTCGCGGCTACGATCACGACCGTCGCGCGATCGACGCGGCGCGTAAGAATCTCGCGCGCGCGCAGTTGAGCGAACGCGTGACGTTCGAAGTGCGCGCGCTCGCTGACGCCGATTCCGATGGCTTTCCCCCGGGGCTTGTCGTCGCGAACCCGCCCTACGGCGAGCGCATGGGCGATATCAAAGAATTGCCCGCGCTATATGCCGCCCTCGGCGACGCGCTCAAGCGCTGCTATGCCGGGTGGCGCGCCGCCGTTCTTACCGGCAATCCAGAGCTCGGAAAGCACATGGGGTTGCGCGCGCGGCGCATGCACACGCTCTACAACGGCGCGATCGAATGCAAACTACTGCACTTCGAGATCACGCCCGAATGGTACAAACGCGAACGCAAACCCATCGCGTCACCGACCGAGCTCGGCAGTGGTGCCGAGATGTTTGCTAACCGGTTGCGCAAGAACCTGCGACATTTCGGGCGCTGGGCGGCACGCCAAGACATCCACGCCTATCGCCTGTACGACGCCGATCTGCACGAATACAACCTCGCCATCGACGTTTACGAGGGCGCGCATCGTTGGGTGCACGTGCAAGAGTATCTAGCGCCGACCAGCATCGATGCGCATACCGCCGCTCGGCGCTTGAGACACGCTCTAGCGGTGATTCCCCTCGTGCTGGAAGTACCGGCCGAACGCGTTTACAGCAAGATACGGCAACGACAAAAGGATCGCCGCCAATACGAAAAACTATCCGACACCGGAGAATTTCACGAGGTGCGCGAAGGACCTTGTCGTTTCCTGGTGAATTTCACCGACTATCTCGACACGGGCTTGTTTCTGGACCACCGCGTTACGCGGGCGCTGCTGCGTGAGCATGCGAACGGCCTGCGCTTTCTCAATCTTTTCGGCTATACCGGAACCGCGACGGTGCACGCCGCGCTGGGCGGAGCGCGCGCGAGCACCACGGTCGACATGTCGCACACGTACCTCGATTGGGCGCGCCGTAACCTCGAGCTGAACCGCCTCGATCCGAAACGTCACGAACTGGTTCGGGCCGACGTGTTCAAGTGGCTGGAGGAAAACATCGAGCAACGTTACGACTTAATCTTTCTCGATCCGCCGACGTTCTCTCGCTCGAAGCGCATGGACGACACGCTCGATATCCAACGCGATCATCCCGCGTTGATAAAAAAGACGGCGACCATGCTCGCGCCGAGCGGCACGCTGTTCTTCTCCACCAACTATCAGCGCTTCAAGTTCGACCACGCGGCGCTCGCGGATTTATCGGCCGAGGACATTACGCGCCGTACGCTCTCGAAGGACTTCGAGCGCAACCCGCGCATTCACCAGTGCTTCCGAATCGAGCGAAGCCACACGAAACGCGCCGCCGCTCGATAGCGATTGGAGACGAGCGCGGCAGTACTTGAAAAGCGTAGCGTGTCCCGCCACACTTCCGCTGTCGTCAAATCGGAGCAAATCGCGTGGACCCAAAAATTCGTACGGAATTAGAGGCCGCCGCGTT
>JBGPCS010000354.1:0-3405 GCA_041481875.1 Sulfurifustaceae bacterium | reverse complement strand
TCTGCGTCGTCGTCTGGTTGTCGGTAGTCGAGAGAGCGGCGCTGTTTAGGTTGTACGTCGTATTGGTTGTCTGTGATTCAGTGGTCGAGAGAACGCTCGAGTTCGCCGTCGCCGTCGCCGGCGTTCCGCTCGTTTGCGTGTAGGTAAAACTCGTGATCTTCCCCTCTCCATCCGTATACGAGCTGACTCGGCCTTGCGCGTCGTACGTGAAGTTGATGCTCGAACCATCGCCTTCGGTGATGGAGGCCACGCGCTTACTCGTGCCGTCGTAGGTGTACGTCGTCGTGTAAACCTTCCCATCGGTGATGCTGTTGTCCTCGGGCGAAAGATCGACTTTGACCTGAGTCAGGCGATTGGAGGTGTCGTAGGTATAGCGCGTGAGGGTTTGGGTGACGCTTTGGGAGACGACCCGTATCTGGGTTAAGTTATTGCCGCTGTAATCGAGGAAGGTGTTCTGGTCGGGATCGCCCGTGGCGACCTTGGCCAGCGTGACCTGTATCAACAGACCGCCGGCGTTGTATATATAGGTAGTGACATTACCGTCGGTATCGCGCGAGCCGATCAGTTGACCGCTGTTGTTGTAGGTCTCGGTTTGACGGCTGTTGCCATCGGTCCAGGTCCACTGCGAATTGGTGCTGCTGAAACTTAAGGTGTCGTGCGCCCCGTCCCCGGCGGTACTCACATACCGCGTCTGCGTAGTGTCGTAGGTATAGAGCAGCTCCGCGCCGTCCCCGAAGGTCTTCTTCACGGTACTGCCGCTGGTGTTGACCGTGCCGGTTAAGCCGTAGACCCGCCGGTGCACGCCTAGGCGCCAGTTATCCCCGTTGTCGTCGGTGAATTGACCGAGCGAATTGTAAGTGCGGATGAGGGAGAGATCCGGGCCGATGGCCGCCACGTATTCATCGCGCGCCTGGATCACGAGGTTGCCGGTGGCGCTATTCACATACACCGCGTCGCTTTGGCCGGGGCGAGCGAGGCTGGCATCGCCGCGCGGTGTCGTGGGGTTGTTGGTTAAGCCCAGTTCGGTGCCGGTGATGATCGCGGTCATGCGGGAGTGCTCCTTAGTCTTTGCCTTTCCGAAGTAGGCCTCTCAGCCGTTTCGGGTAACTAAGTTATCCGCGGGAATGGGATTGGGTTTATAGTCAATTTTGATGAGAGCGGAATGTTGATCCGATACGTTGGGACGATTTACATGCGCCGCGGTTTGTGATTGGGCAAGGCCAGCGCGTCGGGAATTTATGCAGCCGCTCGCGACTCGACCGCTTGCCCGGTGTCCCGCCGCGAGTTTCTACTTGTAGCTTTACGATTGTCGTGGGGCGGCGCCGAAGCGACGGATCGGCGACATAGAGTCGGGCTGGCGACTGGTGCGAATGTCTCCGAGCCCGGAAAGCTACAGGGCTCGCAGCGACGGTGTTGGCGCGCTGTCCGCGCGCTTCGCGATGTACATCGACTCGTCCGCGCTCTTTACCAGCGCGTCGGCGTTCTCGCCGTCGGCGGGGTAGCACGCGACACCGATACTGCCCATCACGACGATCTCGCGTCCCCCGATCGTCAATGGCTTGCGTAACCGATCCGTTATCTTGCGCGCCACGCAGCGCGCATTCGCGACCACACCGACGTCATCCAGCATGACGACGAACTCGTCACCCCCGATCCGTCCGACGACATCGCTCGTACGCAGGCTCGAGATAAGCGTCTCCGCCACGTAACGCAACACGTGATCGCCCGCGTCGTGGCCGAGCGTGTCGTTGATCTGTTTGAATCTATCGAGATCGAGGAAAAGAACCGCGAGTGCTTGTCCATGGCGCTTGGCGCGGTCGATGCCGTGTGTCAGGTGCTCGAAGAACAAACGGCGGTTGCATAGTCCGGTAAGCGGGTCACGCGTAGCGACCTCGCGTAGCGCGGCGTGCGCCTTCTCGAGCGCCACCCGCGCACGTTGCAGCTCGGTGATGTCCTGCGCGTGGCCGAGAACGTACGATACGCCGCCCGGCTCGTCATGACAGGCGTTGTCGTATTTCCAGACGTGCCCTTCGCCGCTCTTGCTCACGACGTTCATGAGACCGCGGTCGCGCCGCGTTGTGGCGATGCGCTTGAGGTAGGCGTCCGCGTGCTCACGCATCCGCGGCGCCACCACCTCGCGAAGATTCATGCGCGTCATTTCCTCCGGCGTATAGCCGAGCACTTCCGCCGCCGCCGGATTGACGTAAAGCAACTGGCCCGCCATATCGTGCATGCAGATCAACCCGCGGCTATCATCGACGATACTGCGGTAGCGCTGCTCGCTTTGCGCGAGCGCCTGCTCCATGCGCTTGCGCTCGCTGACGTCGCGGATGGCGCTCGAGACCAGGATGCCGTCTTCCGTTTGCAGCGGGCTCAGACTGATTTCCACCGGAAATTCGCTGCCGTCCTTGCGCCGGCCATAAAGTTCCGCACCTGCATCCACCGCGCGGTTGCGCGGATCCTGGAAGAAGCGGTCGCGCAGCGCCGGATACCCTTTGCGAAATCGTTCCGGTATCAGATTTTCGATAGGCTGATCGAGTAGCTCCGAGCGTGCATAGCCGAAGCGCGCTTCGGTCTGCGCGTTCACGAGCACGATCCTGCCGGCGCTGTTGACGATCACCATCGCATCGGGCGCGGCCTCAAGCAGGCCGCGGAATTTTTGTTCGGCGCGCTTGCGCTCGGCAATATCGCGCACGATCGCGGTCAGAAAACGCTGCGCGCCGACGCTCCAGCGTGACAGCGACTGCTCGAGCGGAAATTCGCCGCCGTCGGCGCGCCGGCCGGTCTGCTCGACGGATTTAGTCCGCGATTCTGCCTCGCTGCCGGCGAAGAAACGCGCGAGCCCGCGCTCGGGGTCGAAGTGCGGACAACTTGGAATCAGCCGCGCGATCGGCTGCCCGATCACGGTGTCGCGCGCGTATCCGAAAATCCGCTCCGCCGTGTCGTTAAAGTAAGTGATGCGGCCGTCGCTGTCGGCGGAGACGATACCATCGCTCGCGCTGTCCGCCACCGCCTGGAACTTTTCCTGGCTCTCGCGTAGCTGGGCCGTCATGCTCGTCGCAAGCGCGAGCGCGCGCAGACGTGCCGTCGAGAGCGACCAGGCGATGCCGAAGAGCAGCAAACTTGATAGCGCCCCGCCCATCAGCACCCAAAGCGGCTGCGATACCGGTATCGCGCGGTCGAACACCGGGCGGCTGTTGAAGTGCAGCGACCAGGTTCTGCCGCCGACGGTTATCGTGCGGGAACCCGCGTACCCCGAGCGGTAGCGCTTCTCGGTGTCGGGCCGAGGTGTCTCGTACAAAAGCGCCGACGCCGTGTCGGTCGCGCCAAAGTAGACTCGCAAAGCCACGTCGGGATATTTCTCCCCCAACACGCCCCCCACGAACTCGGTAGCGCGAAACGGCG
>JBGPCS010000353.1:0-3408 GCA_041481875.1 Sulfurifustaceae bacterium | reverse complement strand
CGCTCGTCGAGAGTTGATCGGGGAGGTAGGTCCGTGGCTGCTCGCCGCCGGGTTGATCGCGACCGCGCTGGTCATCTATTTCAGTTTCACCGACGGCGCGAAGCGGCCGATCCATGTCGGCCCGCAGCCTTACGCCATCGCCGGCACGCCCGAGAGCGAGCGGCCGCCACCGCCCGAGGCCATGCAGACGGTTAGCGCGGGGCGAAACTCGTCCTCCAAACTGATCGCCGTCGTGCCCGAACTTTCGCGCGAACGCGCCGGGCAATCTCGCGCGAAAAGCAAGAATCCCGCCATCGATCCGAAATCCGTGAGTCCAACCGACCCCGCAACCGCCGCCGCATTTCTGCGGCAAGTCGAAGTTTATCCTCACGACCGAGGCGGTTTCCTCGTGCAACGAGTCGAGCCGGATTCGTTCTACGAGCGTGCGGGATTGGAGGTGGGTGACGTGGTGCTCACGCTGGAACACGACTCGCGCTCCGGAAAAATCCGCGTCGAGATTATGCGCGACGGGCAATCCCTGATACTGAGCGACTCGCCCGAGGGAGATTGACCGTGCCTCGCGACCTGCGCACCGAATCGGGGAACGCGCCGCTTCCGGTCAGAGACGGCGTCGGTCCGAGCTCGGTGTGGCTCCCGGAAGGACCGTGGGATTCCGTCCTCGCTTTTCTGGTGCAGCGCTTCCCCGATGTTGAGGCCGCCACGTGGATCGCGCGGATGGCCAAGGGCGACGTCGTGAACGGCACCGGAAACTGTCTGACGCCCGACCGTCCGTATCGTAGCGGCGCCAGACTTTACTACTATCGCGAGCTCGAACAAGAGGCGCGTATTCCGTTCGAGGAAACGGTACTCCATCGCGACGACGACATTCTGATAGCCGATAAACCGCACTTTCTACCGGTGACGCCGTCCGGGCGCTTTCTCCAGGAGACGCTGCTCGTTCGCCTGAAAAGAAAACTGCGAGTCGATTTCCTGGTTCCGCTCCACCGCATTGACCGGGAAACTGCCGGCATCGTTCTATTTTCGACCAATCCAGAAACTCGCGGCGCCTACAGCCTGCTTTTCCAGCGGCGCGAGGTCGTGAAGACGTATGAAGCGCTCGCCGAGCCGCTGGCGCATGTCGCGTTTCCGAAAACCCATCGAAGCCGACTGGTGCGAGGGCATCCATTCTTTCTTATGGCGGAGGCGCGGGGGCAGCCCAATTCGGAAACTCGTATCGAGTTCGTGAACGTTCGCGGAAGCACGGCACTCTATCGGCTAACGCCGGTCACGGGCCGAAAGCACCAACTTCGGGTGCACATGGCGTCACTCGGGAGCCCGATCCGCAACGATCCGTTTTATCCTCACCTGTTGCCGGACAAGCGAGACGATTTTGCCCGCCCACTACAGTTGGTGGCGCGAGCAATTGCTTTCACCGATCCCCTGACGGGAGCCGCGAGACGGTTTGAGAGTCACCGAGTGCTGTCGCATTGCGCTACGTAAGCCCCGCCCCTGCAGGGTCCACTGAGGCGGGCGCCACAGACAATAGGATGAGATTCTTTCCTCGCGCCAGCCGAGCTAGATTATATGGAGGAGAAAACGTGTGAGCGACCCGGTGACCGCGGTGGTAGAACGTGCATATCTCGAGGCCGATGCGTGCGCAGCCGTTTGACGCCGGAAGAGGAGGCTGCGCTGCGTGCGAAGCTCGAGGCATATCGCAGCGAGCACCGCGCGCTCGACGGCGCGATTGAACGCCTAGCCCACGACCCGTTGATGGATCAGTTGCAGCTACGCCGTCTGAAGAAGCGCAAGCTCGTTCTTAAGGACGTGATCTCGCGTATCGAGAGCCGACTGATTCCCGATCTGCCGGCGTGACAGTGACGCCCTTTAGCAGACGATCGTCCAGCCGATCTCGGGATACGCGAAACTATAGTTGGTTTGCCGCGCCACCGAGGCTAAGCAATGTCGGGTAATGCAGATACGGGTAGCAGTTCGAAACGGCTTCTTGCAGGTCCGTCCACAGCATCGCTTTGCGATCGACGCACATCTCGCGAAGCGTGGTGAAATGTCTTAACGGTTCCAGCGCCGGGCTTGCCTCGCCGATCACGAAGCGATTGGCGGCGTCCTTAGACGCACGATCGCGAGCGACCACGAATTGCCGGGCCGACACGTCGCTCGCGCCGGACAGGCGCGCCGCCCACGCAAAGAGGTCTTCGTGAAGCTCGTGCCAGTCGGTCCTCGAGTAGAGACTGTACTTCACCGCGATGCGCTCGATTCCGTTCCCGGCGGCGAACGGTCGCACGTAGCCGATGACGCACGCCGTTTGGAGCGCCGCGAACATGGGTTCCTTGTGCAGGCGCATCAAGCCGAGGTCTCGCGGTTCGACGGCGCCAAAGCGCCGGACTATCTCCAGCGCGGCTTGTTCCGTCGTGTCAAAGTCGGACCAGGCTGCTGCCAGCCTCAAAGCATGGCGCTCGAGCTGCTGCTGTCTCTGGTCCATGTAAGACTCGTCGCTTTCTACTAGTTTCAGACTCGGCATCGGATGATCTCAAATCAAAGGACCGCGGTCCCGTCGAGCGCGAGAGACTACGCGACGCTGAGGAACCTTTCATGGCACTTTGGTGCCTGGCGATCGGCGATAGCCGATCTTTGGAGTGAGAATGGACGGCAGTAGGAACCATCGGTGACGATCAAAAAGCTAGTCGACCAAGGCCGGGTTCCGGTCAAGATTTGGACCGAGGACATCGAGCACCAGGCATTGCAGCAGCTGATCAACGTGTCGCAGTTGCCGATCGTGTACGGTCACGTGGCGGCGATGCCGGATGTGCACTCTGGGATTGGGGCAACCGTGGGTAGCGTCATCCCGACGAAGGCGGCGATTATTCCGGCCGCCGTCGGCGTGGACATCGGCTGCGGGATGAATGCCGTGCAGTTGACGCTCCGGGCGGAGCATCTGCCCGACGGTCTGGCGCGCGTTCGCAGCGCGATCGAGGCGGCGGTGCCGGTCGGCTTCAATCAGCACGATTACGACAAGGTGCGCGGTACCGGGCGCGGTCGCGAAGTGCCCCGCCTCGACAGCCGCCTGAGCGCGATCGTCGGCAAGCACCCGGGAGTGATGAAGATGCAGCGCAAGTTCGACCAGACCTGGATTGCGCAGCTGGGTTCACTCGGTGGCGGCAATCACTTCATCGAACTGTGCCTGGACGAAGCGGGCGGCGTGTGGATCATGTTGCACTCCGGGTCGCGCGGTATCGGTAACGTAATGGGACGTTACTTCATCGCCGCTGCCCGCAAGGAAGCGGAGCGAAATCACCTGCAGCTGACGGACAAGAACCTCGCGTGGTTCGCGGACGGCACGGCGCTATTCGACGACTACGTCGAGGCCGTCCACTGGGCACAGGACTACGCGCTCATGAACCGCCGCCGCATGAT
>JBGPCS010000352.1:0-3455 GCA_041481875.1 Sulfurifustaceae bacterium | reverse complement strand
GCGCGGGTCGGTGCGTGGCGGTCCACGCCCGCTCGATCTGGATCTGCTGCTCTACGACGATCTCAAGCTCGAGTCGCCCGACGTGACGATACCCCATCCGCGGCTGCATGAGCGCGCGTTCGTCTTGCGCCCGTTGTTCGAAATCGCCCCCGCGCTCAACGTGCCCGGTCACGGTCGGGTCGCCGTATTGCTCGGTCGTTGCAAGAACCAACGAGTGGTGCGCGTCTCCGACGGTGACGTGATGCATCGATCGATGTCATGACGGCGGCAAGTCCCGAATACATTGTCGTCGAGGGTCCGATCGGCGTCGGCAAGACGTCGCTCGCGCGGCGTCTGGCGCAGGCGATCGGCGCGCGCGAGTTACTCGAGCGTCCCGAGGAAAACCCTTTCCTCGAGCGCTTCTATCATTCGCGGAAGTCCTTCGCGTTGCCGACGCAGTTGTTCTTCCTGTTCCAGCGGTCGCGCCAGATCCAGGAGCTGAAACAGGGCGAGCTTTTCAGCTCCGGTTTTGTCGGAGACTATCTTATCGAGAAAGATCGGCTGTTCGCCCACGCGAACCTCGAGCCCGACGAGTTACGACTGTACGAACAGGTGTATCGGCACATGATCGTCGATTTGCCGGTGCCGGATCGCGTGATCTACCTGCAGGCGCCGGTCGATGTGCTGCTCGATCGGGTTCGCCGTCGCGGGGTGGGTTACGAAGGTCTGCTCGATCGGGATTATCTGCAAACGATCGTGGATGCTTACACGCGGTTCTTTCACTACTACACGGCAGCGCCGTTGCTCGTCGTGAACGCGGCGGAAATCAACTTCGTCGACCGCGATCGAGACTTCCGCACATTGCTCGATTACATACTCCGCATTCGTAACGGCCGGCACTTCTTCAATCCATTGATCACGCCATGAGCGTCGTCAGAGTGCTTCGGTCGGTACCGGTGTTTTTCGCGTGATCGAAGCGGTTACGATCGCGCGGCTGCATGCCGAAGTGGCAACATTGCGCGCGCAGGGAAAACGCATCGCATTCGTGCCGACGATGGGCAATCTCCACGCGGGACACCGACGCTTGACGGAAGAAGCGCGGCGGCATGCGGACGCGGTGATCGTCAGTATCTATGTCAATCCGTTGCAGTTCGGACCGACCGAAGATTTCGGCGCGTATCCGCGCACCCCCAACGAAGATCGCGCCTTGCTCGAACAAGCCGGAGTCAGCGTAGTGTTCGCGCCGAGCGAGACGGAGATGTACCCGCGTGGGCGCGAGCGCCAAACTCAAGTCGAAGTGCCGGCGTTGGGGGATATTCTTTGCGGGGCTTCTCGCCCGGGCCATTTTCGCGGCGTCGCCACGGTGGTGGCGCGGCTGTTCCACATCGTCGCGCCCGATATCGCGCTTTTCGGCAAGAAGGACTATCAGCAACTGTTGATCATTCGTCTCATGGTTTCGGATCTCGGCATGCCGATCCACGTCATTGGTGTGGATACGGTGCGCGAGCCGGATGGTCTCGCGCTCAGTTCTCGCAACGGTTATCTATCGCCGCAGGAGCGGCGTACGGCGCCGACGCTATTTAAGGCGCTCGAACGGCTGTGCACGCGTTTACGGGAAGGAGCCGCGATCGCCGTGGCGGAGCAAGCGGCGCTCGCCGAGCTGCGCGACGCCGGCTTCAAACCGGACTACGTGAGTGTGCGCCAGTGTGTGGATCTGCTCGAACCGCAAGCGCGGGACGAACCGCTGGTGGTGTTGGCTGCCGCTTGGCTCGGCCGCACGCGGCTGATCGACAATTTGGAAATTGAAGAGGTGGGCTGACGCTCCCTATAGCGAATAGCGACGATTTGTCACGCGCCGACCGCCTAGCGTCGCGCGACGCCGCTGGTATCGTCGCTTCCGCCCGTCTGTAATTCTTATCTGGAAGCTCCGCCTCGTGTAAGCTTTTTGCCCGACCGATTTACCTGACGGCCTTGGAGGAAGTGTCGGTGCCGCGGTACAACTATTCGGTTCTGTCGCAGAACGGCGTGTTGACGCGTGGAGAGGGGGTCGCGACCTCCGCGCAGGAGTTGGCGCGCGAGCTGACCGAGCGCGGCCTTTTCATTCAAAAAATCAAGGCGGCCTCGCCCGGGTTGCGGTTGTGGAACCGGACGGTAGCGAAGCCGGAAGATTTCCTGCTGTTCAATCATGAATTCGTCGCGCTGATTCGCGCGGGGCTGACGATCCCGGATGCACTCGGTCTGGTCGGCGACCGTCCCAACAATCCGCGTTTCTCCCAGGTGCTGCGTCGCGTGTTCGACGACGTCCGCGGGGGGGCGTTGTTGTCGGAGGCGTGCGGCCGGCAGCCGGATGTGTTCGATTCCTTATATCTATCCGCGCTTCGCACCGGGGAGAAGACCGGCGATTTGCGCGCCGTGCTGGCGCGTTACCAAGATTACCTGCGCCACCGCGTTACGCTGCGCAAGAAAGTTTCGCGCGCGTTGGCGTATCCGGTGTTTCTGTTGTTCGCGCTCGTCTTGATACTCGGTGTGCTGTTCGCCTTCGTGCTGCCGCGCTTCGTCGCCATGTACGCCGATTTCGGCGCGGCGCTGCCGTTGCCGACGCAGGTGTTGTTAAGCCTGGTCCGGCATATGCCGATGGCCGTCGGCGTGCTTGCGGTCCTCGGGACTTCATCGTGGATTCTCTGGCGGCGCTGGAGCGCGACCGACCGCGGGCGACTCGCGATCGACCGCTTCAAAGAGCGCGTTCCCTATTTTGGCGAAATTCAACGGGAAGTCGCGGTGTCGCAGCTCGCCCGCTCGCTCGCTGCGCTGCTTGCCGGGGGCACGCCGTTAGTCGAAGCGCTGCGCACGATACAAGGGGCGATTCCTAACCGCGCGTATGCCGAGCGTCTCAAGCGCGCCACCGAGCGAGTCAGCGGTGGTGACGGGCTCGCGCGCGCGATCCGCGAGCACACGCTCATGCCGCCGACGGCGGCGAAGATGATCGAGGTCGGCGAGGCGTCCGGCAATCTCGACGACATGCTTGGAGAGATCGCCGGATTCTACGAAGAAAGCCTCGACAATCGCCTGGCGCGGCTCATGACCTTGATGGAGCCGATGCTGATGCTGCTCATGGGCGTGCTGATCGGCGGCATCATCATCGTGATGTACCTGCCGATCTTCAACATGGCCGACATTATTCGATGAGCCATCCGTTCCGTACGCCTCGCCTCGGCGAGATACTCATCGCGCGCGGGCACGTGAGCGCGGAAACGCTCGACACCGTTACGCAGAACGGCGTCGGGCGAATCGGCGAGCGTCTGCTCGAGAGCCGCGTCATCACCGCCGATCAGCTCGCCGAGGCGCTCGCCGAGCAGCAAGCGCTTCCCTATGCCGACCTGCGCGATTTCCGCGTGCCGCCCGAGCTTTTCGAATTAATTCCCGCGAGCATAGCGTATCAATACAGCGTGCTGCCGTACCGGCAAACGGACGACGTG
>JBGPCS010000351.1:0-3468 GCA_041481875.1 Sulfurifustaceae bacterium | reverse complement strand
TCATCCACGTCGGCGCCCTCGTTGTGCTCAGCGTTCGCGATCGCCGATTCGAGTACTTTGCGCACCGGTTTCGCCGCCTTCTTGTTCGAGAATTGCAGCAACTCGAGCGCGCGCGCCACCGGCATGCCGCGGATTTGATCGGCGACCAAGCGGCCCTTCTGCGCCGAGAGCCGCACGTACTTCAGTATCGCGGTCGCCTGCATCACTTCGTCTCCGCCGGCGGCGTATCGGTCGTCACCTTGCGGTCGCCCGAATGCGCTTTGAACGTTCGCGTTGCCGCGAACTCGCCGAGCTTGTGCCCGACCATGTTCTCGGTAACGATCACCGGCACGTGCTGGCGACCGTTGTGCACCGCGATGGTCAAGCCGACGAAATCGGGCGTAATCGTCGAGCGCCGCGACCAAGTCTTGATCGGCTTCTTGCTCCGCTCGGATTGCGCCTTCTCGACCTTCTTGGCGAGATGGTTATCGACGAACGGACCTTTACGAACGGAACGTGGCACGGTGACGACTCCTTACTTCTTACGCCGGTTCACGATCATGCGATCGGTGCGCTTGTTATGGCGCGTCTTGTAGCCCTTGGTCGGCGTGCCCCACGGGCTCACCGGATGCCGGCCGCCCTTGGTGCGGCCTTCACCACCGCCGTGCGGGTGATCGACCGGATTCATAGCGGTACCGCGCACGGTGGGGCGGATGCCGCGCCAGCGCGAGGCGCCGGCCTTGCCGAGGCTGCGCAAATTGTGCTCGCTGTTGCCGACCTCGCCGATCGTCGCGCGGCAGTCGACGTGCACCTTGCGCACTTCGCCGGAACGCAACCGCAGTTGCGCGTAGTTGCCTTCGCGCGCAATCAACTGCATGCCGGCACCGGCGGCGCGACCGAGCTGTGCACCGCGACCCGGCTTCAGCTCCACGCAGTGCACGGTGCTGCCGACGGGGACATTCTTCAGCGGCAACGTATTGCCCGGTTTGATCGGTGCTTGCGCGCCGGACAGCAGCTCGGTTCCAGTCTTCACGCCGTTCGGCGCGATGATGTAACGCCGCTCGCCGTCGGCATAGAGCACGAGCGCGAGGTTGGCGCTGCGATTCGGATCGTATTCCAGCCGCTCGACGCGACCGGGAACGTCGTCCTTGTCGCGCTTGAAATCGACTATGCGATAGTGCCGCTTGTGCCCGCCGCCTTTATGCCGCACGCAGATGCGGCCGTAGTTGTTGCGTCCACTGCCACGGATCTTGCTCGTGAGCAGCGGCGCGTACGGCTCACCCTTGTGGAGATCGGGATTAACGACCTTGATCAGCGTGCGCTGCCCGGGGGTCATCGGTCTGACTTTAATGAGTGCCATGATGCTTCCGCCTGCTATGCCTGCCGCCCGAGGAAATCGATGTCCTGACCCGGCTTCAGGCGCACGTACGCCTTCTTCCAATCTTGCCGTCGTCCGTTCATGCGGCCGGTTTGCTTTGATTTGCCCCTTACGTTGGTAACCGTGACCGACTCCACTTGAACGTTGAACAACTTCTCCACCGCCTGCTTGATAACGGGCTTGGTTGCATCGCGCCGCACTTCCAGCACGATCTGGCGATGCTTATCCGCCAGGCGCGAGCTCTTCTCCGAGACGTGCGGCGCCACGATAACGTGAAACAGCTTTTCGTCCACCGGTTTCTGGTCGCTCATGCGAGCCACGCCTCGAAACGCTTCATCGCCCCGCTCGTCATGACGACGCGCTCGTGACGAAGCAAACTGACCGGATCCGCCCCGCCCACTTCCCGCACGTCGACCCGCCGTAGATTGCGCGCCGCGAGCAGCAACCGCTCGTCCATCGAATCGGTCACGATCAGGACGTCTTCCGTGCCGAGATCCTTCAAGCGCGCAACCATATCCTTGGTCTTCGGATGCGCAAGCTTGAAGTCGGCAACCGTCACGATTCGGCCTTGACGCAGCAACTCGGAAAGGATCGAGCGCAGCGCCGAGCGGTACATTTTGCGATTCACCTTGTGCGTAAAGTTCTCATCGGGCGTCGACGGAAATATTTTTCCGCCCCCGCGCCACAACGGGCTTCGGATCGTGCCGGCGCGCGCTTGTCCCGTGCCCTTCTGGCGCCACGGCTTTCTGCCGCCACCGCGCACTTCCGAGCGCGTCTTCTGCTTGCGCGTGCCTTGGCGACCATTCGCTTGATAGGCAACGACAACCTGGTGCACCAATGGCTCGTTGAAAGCGACCGCGAAGACACCGTCGGCTACGTCAATCTGCGCCCCGCCCGCTTTCCCTGTTTCGTTGACGATGGAAACCTTCATGGCCGGCTATTTGCCCTTGGTCTCTTTGCCTTTGTCGGCTTTCTTGGCTTTCGCTTTGACGCTCGGCCGAATCCACACGTCCGCGCCTTTAGGTCCGGGCACCGCGCCTTTGATCAACAAGAGACTGCGCTCGACGTCCACCTGAACCACCTCAAGATTCTGCTGCGTGCGCGTGCGATGGCCGAGATGCCCCGCCATGCGCTTGCCGGGAAATACGCGTCCCGGCGTTTGGCGCTGGCCGATCGAGCCCGGCGACCGATGCGACAACGAATTGCCGTGCGAGGCACGGCCACCGGCGAAATGGTGGCGCTTGATGACGCCGGCGAAACCTTTGCCGATCGAGGTGCCTTGCACATCGACGAAATTACCGACGCTGAATACGTCCGCTTTCAACTCCGAACCCGCTTTCAAGTCGGCGCCTTCGCCCTCGCTCAAACGAAACTCGTGCAGCGCGCGGCCGGGCGCAACGCCGACCTTTGCGTAAAGGCCGGCGGCGGGCTTCGTCAAACGGTCCGCGCGCCGCTCACCGGCGGTAAGCTGCACGGCGCGATAACCGTCCGTCTCCGCCTGCTTAACCCGCACGACACGGTTGCCGCCGACTTCCAGCACTGTCACGGGCACGACCGCGCCGTCCGGCGCGAACACGCGCGTCATGCCGATTTTTCTTCCTATTAGTCCGAGTGCCATTTTTAACCTAACTAAATTTGTAACCACTGATGAACACAGATAAACACAGATAAAAAATAGACAAACGTTTCGCTGTTATCCGTGTTCATCCGTGTGCATCTGTGGTTGCATTAACTCAACTTGATTTCCACATCCACGCCCGCCGCGAGGTCGAGCTTCATCAGCGCATCCACGGTTTTGTCGGTCGGCTCGATGATGTCCATGATGCGTTTGTGCGTACGGATCTCGAATTGATCGCGCGATTTTTTATCCGCATGCGGCGAACGATTGAGCGTGTAACGCTCGATCTTCGTCGGCAGCGGAATCGGCCCCTTTACCAGGGCGCCGGTGCGCTTCGCCGTGTCGACGATCTCCGCGGCGGAACGGTCGATCAACCGATGATCGAACGCTTTCAGCCGGATGCGAATCTTTTGATTTGCCATTGCGCCTTGTTACCCGTTACCGTCGCTCAAACATCTGCGAAACCACAGATGAACACCGATGAACACCGATG
>JBGPCS010000350.1:0-3479 GCA_041481875.1 Sulfurifustaceae bacterium | reverse complement strand
TAGGGAAGCTCTGAATAAGTCCCCAAAGCTATTTCTCACCGCAAAGGCGCAGAGGACGCAAAGGGTTTTCTCGATAAATCTCATGTTTTTCTTCGCGTCCTTTGCGCCTTTGCGGTGAATGTTCACTTAATCAGAGGTTCCCTAGCTCCATTACCAGCCGAGTCAAAACGTAACCGCGCCGTTGCACGGTGCGAACGATCTGCTGCTCGTCGTCGTGCAACGCGCGGCGAATTTCTCGCACGCATTGCACCAAGGAATCGTCCGTGACGACGACATCCGGCCAAATCACCGCGAACAGCTCGTCCTTATTGACGACTCGACCGGAGTGCGCGGCTAAATAGTAAGAGAACATCGAATGTCTGCGGACGCAACGCGATAGGAACATCGGCCGCTTGTAGGCAACCGTTTACCGGGTCAAGGACATACTGGTCGAAGCTAAGGCGTCTGGCCGATGACCCCTTCATGGATTCCCGCAGCGAAGCATGAGTTCGGCAAAATAGTATCGCATTTGCCGAATTTCGGTAGATTTTAGTCGTTCCTTCGTTTCGGTTTCCACGATTTCACTTAAGCTCGCCGGCAATGGAAGGATAGACCTGAGGTCACTTGTCGCCCCCTTTAAACTAACTACTGACAACGTCGGGAGGAAATCATGCATCGCTTCTCTTTACTGACTTATGTCGTGCCGGCACTTCTACTTTCGATACCGCAAGCCGAGGCGCGCGACTTCAATCGACTGCTTCACGGAGACTACGCCGAGACGCTTACCCGCACTTGCTCGCGCGCCGCGGCCGGGTTCGGTCCGGAGTTGCAGCTTCTCGGTCCGTCGGTCAGCCAAACGGCGGCGACTAAACTCACCACGACTTATAACGGCGACGGCACGAGCAGCTCAACAGGCCGCACCCTCAACTTCACCAACAACGCCACTGCCGCCGGCGCGTTGCCGGTCAGCGAGAATGAATTCACCTGCACCGGTACTTATCAGGTGGGCAGGATCACAGCTTCATCGAGGAAATTTCCTGCTCGGGCACGGTTTTGGCCGGGGCCTCCACGGGTCAAACCTTCACCGAAGGCGGCCATCGCCTCGCGGGCCAGATCGGCATTCGCGGTTTGACGCTCATCGTCAGCAACACCGAGGCGACGGTCGAAACGATCACGCTTTCACAATCAGGCACGACGTCGCGCATTTGCGCTCGTAGCGGCACGGCGGTGAAGATTCGCCGATCCGATCCCGAATAGGGATCGCCATCACTTTTGTCGCAACGTTCGCGTATCGCTTTCATTCGACGGCGACGATGTCGCGTATGACGGCGTCGTCTCGATGATCGAATTGGCGTAGTAAGTCAGCAGGCTCTCCGCGCCGGGTGCCGGCCGATACTTGCCGTCTTCTTTCAAGAGAAGTCGGCGCAAATGCAGCGTGCTCACGGCGGTTTCGAACGAGCGCTCGCGCGTCAGGCTGGGGATCGCGACGAACCCCTCGCCGCTATGCAATTGGTCGATGATCCGATGGAACGCCGCTTTCCAATCGAACTCGCTGATACCGCCGGGTCCGGCGCGCAGCAACGTGCTCGCGGCGATCGGAATCGGCACCGCCGGCACCAGGCGCGCGATCGCGGCCATGAGATGGCGGCCGAGCTTTTCGATTTCCGCATGCCGCTGTTCGAGGGTGATGCGCCGAAGATCGAGCTCGCGCGCGCGGCAGTATTCACGCACCGACACTGGCCGGCCGAAGTGCACCGCCGCGTAGCCGAAGCGCTGCCAACGGCTGCGCGCCATTTGCCAGAAGTTGTGCACCGCGAAGCCGAGCGTCGTGCGCATCACGAACCAACGCGAGCGTCGTAGCGCGGCCGGATCGAGGCTGCGCACCAGGCTTCGATCCTCGAGCACGCGGTCGTAGTTGATACCGACCGGTACGAACACGATGTCGCGTCTTGATGCGGGATCGTGGTCGCGCAACATATAGTCGAGAATGCCGAGACGCGGCGGCTGCAGCCGCCCGTCGCGCGACAGACCGCCTTCCAAGAAGACGGCTTGGCACACGCCTTCCTGCGTCGCCATATGCACGTAACGCTCGAGCACGCGCCGATAGAGCGGGTTGTTCGATTTGCGCCGCACGAAGTAGGCGCCCATCGAGCGGATCAGTTGCTGCAGCGGCCAAATGCGTGCCCATTCGCCGACCGCATAGGAAAGCGCGCTGTGCTCCGCGGCGAGGAACGCCGCGAGGATGTAATCCATGTTCGAGCGGTGATTCATGATGAACACGACCGTCGCGCGCGGATCGACGGTCGCGAGGCGCGACGGATCGGCGAACCCGGCGCGCACCCGATAGAGCAGACGCGCGATGCGCCGCGCGAGCCAGTAGCCGATGCGGAAATACGCGTAGACGTTGAACGCCGGCACGATCTCGCGCGCGTAGCGCAGCGCCTCGGCTTGCGCGACTTCGCGCGGGAGCTTGCGTTCCTCGGCGTACTCGCGCAAGGCGTCGACCACCTTGGAGTCGTAGACCAGGCGGTCGATCAGCACCTGGCGCTTGGTGAATTGAAACGGCCGGATGTGAATGTTGAGGCGCGTGTTGATCTCGCCGATCACGCGGTTGACGCGCCGGCGCAGGTACCAGCGCACGCTCGGAATCAGCAGGCGATCGAGGAGCGACCAGGCGCTGAGCGCCACGAGTAACATGAACAACCACGACGGTACGGCGATCGCTTCCATCTACACCCTCTCGGTCGCTCCGCTGAGCCGGTTTCCGTCAAACGGCCAGCGCGATGGAAGCTAGAATATATCAGCCTTTTCGTTGGAAGCCTGCGGCGCATGGGGACCGACGACCGCCGGCTCGATGAACGTCCAGCCCGGAGACCGGATTCGCGCGCCGTAGGTCGATTGGGCGCCGATACCACGAAGCCTCAAGCCGTCGCCGCGGCAGTGGACGGCGAGCGATTGGCGAGGCGCCACAGTGCCAATGCGCCGGAGAAAAACATTCCGCTCAGGAACCCGTACCAAACGCAAATGCTCACGACGAAACCGGTGGCGGCCAGGATGAGCGGATTGAGCGCGATCGTCACCGTGACCGCGTAGCGCGTGAAGAAGATTGTCATCATGAGCACAAACGGCACCCAGCTTCCTGGCAGCGCGTACGATTGCGTGACGTGCGAGTAGGTCGCGCCGCGCGGAAACCCGACCGCCCGGTTGACGAGAACGGCCAGCGCCACGCCGATGAGCCACGCGCCGATCCCGACGATCGAAGACTGAAACGCGGACAGCACGACGTAAATCGAGAGCCCGATCATCGCCGCCGGAAGAATCGCCACGCGTGCGCGCGCGACGGTGCGCGGCCGGCTCTGCCAATAGCCGAGCACGAGCAGCACGACGAACAGAACGAAAACCCATGGGGGCGTACGTTTTAAGATTTCGAATAGCATGGATTTCCTCTCATGAAGTCTCAGAAAAAGTAAGTCGCCACTACTTGCCGAACTGTTCGCTGT
>JBGPCS010000349.1:0-3480 GCA_041481875.1 Sulfurifustaceae bacterium | reverse complement strand
TCTCATCGCCGCGCGCCGTCAGCATCAAGATCGGCACCGACGCCGTATCCTGCGCGCGCAGATCGCGACACAGCATCAGCCCATCTTCGCCCGGCAACATGAGATCGAGCACGATCAGGTCGACCGGCCCGTTCGCCAGCGCCGCGCGCATCTCGCGACCGTTCGCCGCGGCGGTCACCCGCAAGCCGCACGTCTGCAGATACTCCGCCAGCAAGTCGCGAATGTCGCGGTCGTCGTCGACGACCAGAATGTGATCGGCTCGTTCCATTCGGATACCCGAATTGAATTCTAATGCGATATGGCTTGCCTTTTTGTATCCGAATGTATCTGACGCTCGCCGGACACGTGGCCATGAAAAAAGGGGCACTTTCGGACACACGCCGGACGACTCCGAAGGATTGAATGGGCGTCGGCGAAGCAGGGGCCTCGGTTCGATAAGATCGTCGGTACTACGTCCCGACGGCGAGTAACTCCCGCTTGCCGTCTTGCCGATGTCGTGGGTCGGTCGGGGATCAGGCTAAGCCCTGGTGAGTGTCATTGGAGGAGCCGAGTGGAACGACGCTCCTCTTTTTTCAACGCGCTCCGCGCGCGGGGGTGCGGCGGACTTCGCGTCGATGCGGGTCTGGCATCATATCGGGATTCCCTAGGGACTGAGCGCGACGGCGATTCGCTTCCCGAGCAGCTCGCTCTTCGTATTCTCCCGCAGACACATGAAGTATAAACTGCGCGTCGCTACATCCCAGCGCGCCGACTCTCCGGTATAAGGGTTTCGCAACGGCGCCTCTGCGCGCGCGAGAAACTCCGGCATCTGCGAATCGCCGACGCGGCGCGTGCGCGCCGCAAGCTGCAACCGAACCAGGCGCGCGAGCGCTTCGAGATTTTTCGCTCGCCCGATGTAGCCGATCCAGAGCGACGACGGCGTCAGGTTCACAAAGAGCTTCCCCAACGGGTTGTAAATGGAGTGCAGGCCGAGCCATTCGCGATCGTATGCGGACTCGACGCGCCCCGACGAGAGCTCTGCATACAACTCGCTCTGCGACAGATCCGCTAGGTCCGCGAGGAAGCGGTACTTCTTGTACTCAAGATTGATCGTCGCTTGACGCTTGTAGAGTGGACGCGCAAGGGCCGCGAAACCGGTTTCGCCCGGGGGCACGGTCACCGGATTCCCGTCAAGCGTTTGTAGCGTCTGCCGGGCAAAGCGAAACTCGCCGCGAAAAACGCGTTGAAAGCCAAGCTCGGCGTCGTCGAACGACGCGGCCGTTTCCTTCGCGAAGCGCGCGTTCCTCCCATCGAGACGGGCTGCGCCGATGATTTCGGACAGCAGCAACAAATTTCTTTGTATGCGCTTGACCGCGATCATTTTCGCGACCAGCGTTTCCGCGTCTCGCAGAACGAGGCGATGAAACCGCGTGTCCCGCTGCAACGCTTGCAATGCCGCGCCGGTTTGGCCGCGCACGGCTTGCAGACCGATCGCCGCTCGCACCAGCGCGTTGGTATTCGAATCGTCCCACGATCCGAGAAAATGCACCGACGGTTGCGCCATCTCGCGATAGCGCGGATAGCGGTACAGCGCGTAGTAACGGCTTACCAGGATTCGATTGTTACGCAGCATTTCCTCGATGTCGCGTGCCCGCTCCCGATAATCCGCCAAACACCGATCCGCCGTGGGATCGCAAATATCGGACACCCTGCCGCGAAACAGCACGCGTTGCGGACCGAGCGCCAATTCACGAGCGTCGGCAACGGTAACGGCGTGTGCGGGCGCTTGCGCGATCAGGCGGTTGTGGAGCGCCACCACCTCCATGCCCTTGCGGTGCGGGTCATCCGTCGGCGCGGCCGTGTGTCCAACGAGCGCGAAGTAGGCGTTCTGCGCGGGGGAGATTTCGTCCTTCGGAGGATCGGCGAACGCGACCGCCTCGGATCGGACATCTTGATCGACCGAGTTAATAAGGAATACGAGCACTATCGGCACCGCCACGATCGACAGCGCGACGGCCGACCACTTGAGAACGGCGCGGCGCGTGCCGCGCGATCTCGTCTTCACGTCGCGGACGCGTTTGCGCTTTGCTTTCGTCTGAGACATCGCGTTAGCCATCGGCTGTTGTGCCCGCGGTGTGCGCACGAAGCGCCGCGTCGGGTTGCCTGTTGCACTTCTAATAGCAGCAAAGACCCGGGTCGGCCACGACTACGTGAACCGAAAGTCGGCTTTGTCATACCGCGCGAAATATCATTTTGCTCTAAATGGCGGGAAGACCGCGCCGCGACGGCCGCGGTCGGACCGAGCGATCGAATCAACCCTGGGACTTTTTCGATCTCTTCGCGAGAATCGCGCGAGCTACCCTGGAGGTAGTCTGGCGGCCGAGTGCCATGCACACGAAATCGCCCGCGTCGATGAGCCGGTCGAGGTCGACGCCGGTTTGAATTCCGAGGCCATCGAACAGGTACACGAGATCTTCGGTCGCGACGTTGCCGGTGGCGCCGGGGGCGTAAGGACAGCCGCCGAGGCCGGCGACCGAGGCGTCGAACACGGCGACGCCGCATTCGAGCGACGCGTACACGTTGGTAAGGGCCTGGCCATAGGTGTCGTGATAATGGCCGGCGAGTTGTGCGACCGGCACGCGGTCGGCGACCGCCTCAATCATCGCGGCGGCTTGTCCCGGCGTACCGACACCGATCGTGTCGCCGAGGGAAATTTCATAACAGCCGAGATCGAGCAGCCGCTCCGCGACACCCGCCACCACTTGCGGCGTCACCTCGCCTTGATACGGGCAACCGAGCACGCACGAGATGTAGCCGCGCATCCGAATATTTTTTGCGCGCGCGGCGCGCGCTACCGGCGTGAATCGATCGAAACTTTCGGCGATGGAGCAGTTGATATTTTTTTGGGAGAACGCTTCCGAAGCGGCGCCGAAGACGGCGATCTCGTCGACGCCCGCCGCGATCGCCGCGTCGAAGCCTTGCATGTTGGGAACCAGCACGGGATACGCGACACCGGGCTTACGGCGAACACCCGCCATCACTTGCGCGCCGTCCGCCATCTGTGGCATCCACTTGGGCGAAACGAAGGACGCCGCTTCGATCGTCGTCAGGCCCGCGTCGGCCAAACGATGGATCAGCTCGATCTTGACGGCCGTCGGCACCGACTGCTTTTCGTTCTGCAATCCGTCGCGCGGTCCGACTTCGACGATCTTTACCTGCTTCGGTAACGTCATGGGTCAGCAGCTTCTCGCTAACGGCAGTTTACAACTCCGCAGTCTGTTCTCGATGGCGCGAAGCGCCGAATTCTACGCCACGCCGCCGAGTAGTGCTGACGACCGCTGCAGGCCAGTTGCTTCGCCCAACCCAAAGCGCAATCATATGAGCGGTTGCCGGCCGGTGCATGCCGGCCGCGAAAGAAAAAAAGGGGGGCGTTCTTGGAACCACGGTCGCGGAAACGTTTCGCATCGCTCGCGTTCGCGTCGATACCCGCGGTGTTCGCCG
>JBGPCS010000348.1:0-3493 GCA_041481875.1 Sulfurifustaceae bacterium | reverse complement strand
GCCCACTCGTCCGAGTCGAGTTGCAGTCCGTGATCGATATGAAGCGCCGCGAGCTGCCATGCCGCCCCTTCGCGCAACCGCGCCAGCGCGTGCAGCAACACCTGGGAATCGAGCCCGCCGCTATAGGCGACGTAGAGAGGTGAATCCGGGCTGAGGCGAAGTTCCGCGCTCAGTACCTGAGCGAGCGCGTCCGGTGTGAACCGGCGCCGTGGGTGATGGCGTAGGGTAGCAACGGGCGCGGAGCGGTCATTCTTCTTGAAACTCTCCATGATGCATCAAACGTTGGTAACGGCTCTCGAGCAAATTGTCGGGTGGGATCGTGCGTAATTTGTCCAATTCATCTTGCAGCACCGTCTTCAGACGTCGCGCCATCTCCTCGGGTCCGCGGTGCGCGCCGCCGAGGGGTTCGGGGACAACGACATCCACCAAACCGAGTAGCGACAGGCGTTCCGCGGTAATACCCATCGCCTCCGCCGCCGCCGGGGCTTTGTCGGCCGCCCGCCACAATATCGATGCGCATCCCTCCGGGGATATTACCGAGTAAGTCGCATACTGCAACATGACCAAGCGGTCGCAGACGCCGATGGCGAGCGCGCCCCCGGAACCGCCCTCGCCGATCACGACGCTGACGATCGGCGTGGCGAGCCGCGCCATCACGTAGAGATTGCGCGCGATCGCTTCGCTCTGCCCGCGTTCCTCGGCGCCGACGCCGGGATACGCGCCCGGGGTGTCGATGAAGGTAACCAGCGGGAGGCGAAAGCGTTCGGCGAGGCGCATCAACCGCAACGCCTTGCGATACCCCTCGGGGCGCGGCATGCCGAAGTTGCGCCGCACCTTCTCGCGCGTGTCGTGGCCCTTTTGGTGGCCCACGATGACGAGCGGCCGGCCGTCGAGGCGAGCGATGCCGCCGACGATCGCCGCATCGTCGGCGAAGCCGCGATCGCCGTGCAGTTCTTCGAAATCCGTAAAAAGACGCCCGATGTAGTCGAGTGTGTAAGGGCGCATCGGATGACGCGCGACCTGCGAGATCTGCCAAGGCGTGAGCGCAGTGAAAATCGATTCGGTCAGCCGCCGGCTCTTCGCCTCCAGTCTGCCGACCTCATCCTTGATGTCCGCGCCGTGCGGCGCCGAGCGCAACGCTTCGATCTTCGCTTCGAGCTCGGCGATCGATTGTTCGAAATCGAGATAGTTATGGTTCATCGGTTATGCCGTCCTGGCTGCGCTCTTTAGCGCCGCTAACAAAAGATTTTGTAACCACAGATGAACACAGATAAACGCAGATGAAAGTGAGCAACACGTATCTGGTCTTTAGGAGTGATGCCCTTATCTGCGTTCATCTGTGTTCATCTGTGTTCATCTGTGGTTCCACCGATTCTTATGAGCCACTCGGGACGCGGCGCAAATTTTGATATCGAAAAGACGTTTGGGATACTACCGATATTCGAGCTGGACGTTCCGTTCGCCCGCCAGTCGACCCAATCGCTCCATGACCGACCGGCTCGGACTCACTTTCCACTCCTCGCCCAGCACCAGCTCAACCTCGGCCACATCGCCGCGATAGCGCACCCATACCGGGCAGGGACCGTGGCTTGGCGCGAGAATCTGCTTGAGCTCGTCGATGAAACCGTTTGCCGCGGTTAGCGCATCGACGGCGATGACGAGGCGAGAGCCGAAAACGCCGCGCGCCTGCTCGATATTATAGATCTCCTCCGCCGCCATTTTGAATCCGCCGGTGTACTCGTCGACCGAGACATGGCCCGTTACCACGAGCAGCGTATCCTTCGCCAAAAGATCGCGGTGGCGCTCGAACAGCTCGGAGAAGACCGCAAGCTCCAGACGCGCGGTACGGTCGTCCAGCGTAACGAACGCCATGCGGTCGCCGCGCCGGGTCTGCATGACGCGCAGCGCGACCACCAGGCCGGCGACGACGATGGCGCGATCGTGCGTCGGGCGTAGCTCGGCGATGGTACTGCTGATGAAATGCGTCAATTCATCGGCATAGCGCGCGATCGGATGGCCGGTGAGATAGAGGCCGAGCGTGTCTCTCTCGCCGTCGAGGCGCTCGTCTTCACTCCACTCGGGCGCCTGCTCGTAAACCGGTTCATCCGACGGGATGCGCACCTCGCCGAACAGATCCGATTGTCCCGCCGCGCTGTTCGCGGCGTGCTGTTCGGCCTCCGCGAGCGCCTTGCCGAGTGATGCCATCAGCGCGGCGCGATGAGTTCCGAGCCCGTCGAGCGCGCCGGCCTTGATGAGCGATTCGACCACGCGGCGGTTAACGCGGCGAGCATCGATGCGCTTGCACAGATCGAACAGATTGCGAAACGGTCCATCGTGCGCGCGCGCCTGCATGATCGCCTCGATCGCCGATTGGCCAAGTCCCTTGATCGCACCGAGGCCGTAGAGGATGGTCTTGTCGTCGGTGGGAATGAACTCATACTCGCAGCGATTGATATCCGGCGGCGATACCCCAAGCTTCATATCGCGGCATTCGGCAATCATCGTCACTACTTTGTCGGTCTTGTCCATGTCCGAGGACAAAACCGCCGCCATGAACGCCGCCGGATAATGCGCTTTGAGCCAGGCGGTCTGATACGCAATGAGCGCGTACGCCGCCGAGTGCGAACGATTAAAGCCGTATCCGGCGAACTTCTCGATCAAGTCGAAGATTTCAGTCGCCAGCTTCTCGCCGACGCCGCGGGCGCGGGCGCCGCTCACGAACCCTTCGCGCTGCTGCGCCATCTCTTCGGCTTTCTTCTTGCCCATCGCACGCCGCAGCAAATCGGCGGCGCCGAGCGTGTAGCCCGACAACACCCGCGCGATCTGCATCACCTGCTCCTGATACAAGATCACGCCGTAGGTGGGCCGCAAGATCGGCTCAAGGCTGGCGTGCGGATACTTCACCGGGATGCGCTTGTGCTTGCGATTGATGTAATCGTCCACCATCCCGGACTGCAACGGGCCGGGGCGGAACAGCGCGACCAGGGCGATGATCTCTTCGAACTGATCGGGTTTGAGACGATTGATCAGATCTTTCATGCCACGGGACTCGAGCTGAAACAGCGCCGTGGTTTTGCACGACTTGAGGAGCTGATACGTCGCCGCGTCGTCGATCGGAAGCTGCTCGATCACCAGCGCCGCCTCGCCGGCTTGCGCGCGATTGCGGTTGATGATCTTCACCGCCTTGTCGATGATCGTGAGCGTGCGCAGGCCGAGGAAGTCGAACTTCACCAGACCGAGCTTCTCGAGATCTTCCATGTCGAACTGCGTCACCGTTTCATGGCCGCCCTGCTCGCAATAGAGCGGCATGAAATCCGTGAGGTTGCTGGGCGCAATGACAACGCCGCCGGCGTGCTTGCCGGCATTGCGCGCCAAACCCTCCAACATCTTCGCGGTGTCGAGGAGCGCGCGCACGTCTTCCTCCTTGTCGTAGCGCTCCTTCAGCAGCGGTTCGACTTCGAGGGCGCGATCGAGCGTCATGCCGATCTCGAAG
>JBGPCS010000347.1:0-3517 GCA_041481875.1 Sulfurifustaceae bacterium | reverse complement strand
GGTCTCGTTCGACGAGCCCATGGCGAACTCATCCATGTTGGTCTTGCCAAGGATCACGGCGCCCGCGGCGTTGAACTTCGCGATTGTCGTCGCGTCGTACGGCGCGACGAAATTCGAAAGAATTTTCGATCCACACGTCGTGAGCCAGCCGTTCGCGCAAAAGATGTCCTTCTGCGCGATGGGGATGCCGACCAGCGCACCCGCCTCGCGCTTGGCCAGACGAGCATCGGCCGCCTTGGCTTGCGCCAGCGAACGTTCCGGATCGACGGTAATGAAGGCGTTGAGCGTCTTGTACCTATTGATACGATCGAGGAACGCGTGGGTCAGCTCGACGCTCGAGATGTGACGGGCGCGCACCGCCTGCGCGAGCTCGGCAATGGTTTTGTCGATCATGCGAAGAGACTCCACCACCATACCGCAATCGCGATCGGTGTTCGCTGAACCGACGTTGCCCAGTTTCCGCGCCCCCTCTCCCTTTGCCCTCTCCCGCAAGGGGAGAGGGGAAGTTGGTTCGCTGCGCGTTTCATATATCGGCTACTCGATGACCTTCGGAACCAGATAGAGCCCGGCTTCGACGGCGGGCGCGATCGCCTGGAATTGCTCGCGCTGCTCGGGCTCGGTGATTTCGTCCGCGCGCAACCGCAGCTGCGACTCCGACGGATGTGCCATCTGAGCGACGCCGGTTGTATCGACGGCATTCATCTGCTCTATCAAACCGAGTATCCGTGACAGCGAGTCGGCGTAAAGCTTCGCTTCCTCGACGGTGATCCGCAGCCGAGCGAGATGTGCTATTTTTGTAACCTGGTCTGTATCGAGCGACATTCGATGGCGGTTGGCGGCAGCCGGGCGGCGCGGGCAAGCGTCGGACGTTACCATATCCCATCTTTCGGTTGAACCCACCGCATGCGGTTGATACAGTTAGGCGCGGTTTTTTCAACCATTGCTCCCGGTACATCATCCCATGTTTAGAGGACTCCGCGGTTTCTTCTCCAGCGATCTCGCGATCGACTTGGGGACCGCCAACACGCTCATTTTCGTGCGCGACAAGGGCATCGTCCTGAACGAACCTTCCGTCGTTGCCATCCGCCACGAGCACGGCTCGCGCAACAATCGCTCGATCCTCGCCGTCGGCCACGAGGCGAAGAAAATGCTCGGGCGCACGCCCGGCTCGATTCAGGCGATCCGCCCGATGAAGGACGGCGTGATCGCCGACTTCACCGTCACCGGCGAGATGCTGAAGTTTTTCATTCGCCGCGTGCACGAGAATCGATTGTTCCAGCCGAGCCCGCGCATCATCATCTGCGTGCCGTGCGGCTCGACACAGGTCGAACGCCGCGCCATCCGCGAATCGGCGATCGGCGCCGGCGCGCGCGAGGTGTACTTGATCGAGGAACCGATGGCGGCGGCGATCGGCGCCGATCTGCCGATCATGGAACCGACCGGTTCGATGGTGCTCGACATCGGCGGCGGCACGAGCGAAGTCGGCGTCATCTCGCTCGGCGGCATCGTGTACTCGCATTCCCTTCGTATTGCCGGCGACAAAATGGACGAAGCCATCATCAACTACGTGCGGCGCAAGTACGGCCTGCTCATCGGCGATGCAACCGCCGAGCACGTCAAAAAAGAAATCGGTACCGCCTGGGAAAGCAGCGAAGTGCGCGAGATGGAGATCAAGGGCCGGCATATCGCCGACGGCGTTCCGCGCGCCCAAGTCGTCAACAGCAACGAGATACACACCGCGTTGTCGGAATGTCTCTCCGGCATCGTCACCGCCATCAAAATCGCGTTGGAGCAGACGCCGCCCGAGCTCGGTGCCGACATCGCCGACAAGGGGCTGGTGGTAACGGGCGGCGGCGCGCTGCTGCGCGACATGGATCGCATGCTCGGCGATAAAACCGGCCTCCCCATCATCATTACCGAGGACCCACTGACGTGCGTGGTGCGCGGTTGCGGCCGAGCGCTGGTGGAGTCGGAAAAATTGAGCGATGTTTTCGTACACGAATAACGACACTTGACGTAGCAGTCCCACGGTACCGCCGACTGACGGAGAGCACGAACCTGTCCTCGATGGTGTTGCGCCCGGAGCTCGAACAACATCTCCCCGCGCGGCGAAGCTCCGCACCCGGCTTCGCGCGCGAACGCGGGATAACGCCGCTGTTCCCATCGGTTAATGATTACCGTATTCGGTAAGCCGCTTCGCGGACCTTCATCCCTCACGCGTCTCGTGCTGTTCGTCTCGTTGTCGGTGGCGCTCATGATGGTCGATCATCGCACCCACCGGCTCGAAAGCATCCGCTCCGGCCTAATGGTCCTTTTCTATCCGGTACAGTTCGTGGCGAGCGTACCGGTTGCGCTGTACCACCGGCTGTCGGACGCACTCACGTCTGACCAGACGTTGAAGGAACAGAACGACCGCCTCGAAGCGGAGCGCGTGCAGCTGCTCGCGCGGCTGCAGCAATTCGAAGGACTCGAAGTGGAAAACGAGCGACTGCGCAACATGGTGGGCGCGGCGGCGCGTGTCGCCAATCGTGCTCTCGCCGCGGAGCTGGTCGAGGTGAGCACCGAGCCGTTCTCGCGCCGCTTGCTGGTGCGGCGCGGAGAGCGCGACGGCGTCTACGTCGGGGAGCCCGTGATCGACGCCTATGGGATCGTCGGACAGGTAACGAAGGTCGCGCCATCCCTCAGCACGATCACGCTCATCACCGACCCGAGCCACGCCATTCCGATACTCAACAATCGCAGCGGTCTGCGCGCCGTGGTGTTCGGGTCCGGCGATCAAGACAGTCTCACGGTACCGTATTTGAGCGGGGTCGCCGATATCAAAGAGGGCGACTTACTCGTGAGTTCGGGCATGGGTGGTGTATTCCCGGCCGGATATCCCGTGGCGATAGTCACTAAGATCGAAAATAACCCGAGCGAGAGCTTTCTGCTGGTGCGCGCGCGACCGGCGGCGCAGCTCAATCACGGGAAGCAGGTTTTGCTCATTGCGCCGCACCAGCCCACCGCTAAAGGTAAGACGCCGTGATCATCGCGAATGCGGAGGTGCGCGGCCGCGCCATACTGGTCACCACTTTCGGCATTGCGATCATCATGAATATTTTGCCGGGTCCGGCCTGGGCCGAGCCCTTCATTCCCGATTGGGTCGCCCTCACGCTCATCTATTGGTGCATGGCGTTACCGCATCGCGTGTCGGTCGGCACCGGCTGGCTGCTCGGTCTCATCCTCGACGTTCTTTACGGTTCGCTGCTCGGGCAGCACGCGCTCGCGAAATCCGTGGTCGCCTTCATCACCGTCAGGCTGCATCTGCAACTGCGTATGTTTCCGCGCTGGCAGCAGGCGGTTAGCGTGCTCGTGCTGCTGGCGATCAACCAATTGGTCGTCGTGTGGATCCGCGGCGCCATCGGCCAGGCGCCGGGCACGGTCGGCTATTGGACCCCCAGCATCGTCGGCATGATCGTTTGGCCGTGGTTGTTTGTGGTGTTGCGGGACCTGCGGCGACGGTGGCAGGTGAATTGAG
>JBGPCS010000346.1:0-3526 GCA_041481875.1 Sulfurifustaceae bacterium | reverse complement strand
TGCCACTGTACATCGTGCAGCGCGACCATCACCGCGAACGGTGCTTTTTAAATGCTGTGCCGCCGCTGCTCGCGCACGATCTCTTCGAGGTGCTCAATGACGGCTTCCAGGTCGGTCAGGTTCGGATTCACCGCAAGCGCCCGCCGGAAGTAGTCGATCGCCTTTCCGTACTCCTTCCGCTGAGCGTAAATCTGCCCGTAGCCGGAGAGGACGCCGAAATGCTGCGGGTTACGCTTCATCACCTCGTCGCAATCGGCGAGCGACTTTCGCAAGTTGCCGGCAAGGTAATAAGCGGTCGCACGCTTGTTCCAGCCCTCGGCAAATGCCGGATCGCGTTTGATCACTTTGCTGAAAATCTCGATCGCTTTCGGATAGTGACCCGCGCTCATCTCGGCCGTACCGTCATTCAGCAGCCGGTCGGTCTCCGCGTCGCCCGAGCGGCTCCAGGCAAGCCAGACGGCCTGCTGCGCCGCTTCGCGCACGATCGGGTCTTCGTCGGCCAGCCGTTTCACCAGGAGCGGTCCGTCGTCGGCAACCCCATTGCGCCCGAAATAGATGACGGCACCGAGGCGTTTGCCGGCGTCCGCCGCGCCGATCGCCGCAATCGCCGCGGCCCGCGATTCGAACTTCGGGTACGTCTGGGCGCCGGCCGCCATCGCGATCACGGCGGCGATCAGGAATATCGCACTCTGCCAAAAGCGGGTCATGCGGGTACCGACTTGCTTGTAAGGTTCTTGAATCTTCATGGCTTGCCTAACAATTAGAAATCAGGGTCGGTCTTACCTTTTGCCTCGCTGACGCCTTCTGCGTGCTTTCGCCGCCGTTCGCAAGTTGCCGGGACAACCTGCGTATTGCCTTTAGGAGTTTTCGCGACGGCCTGGTCACGCCGCTCGCGGTGTCAGTTTTATTCCGAGAGCCTTCATGACCTTGAGCACCGTGCCGAAACTCGGATTGCTGTCTTTGTTTAGCGCCTTGTACAGACCCTCGCGCGTCAGTCCCGTGTCTTTGGCAAGCTGCGCCATGCCGCGGGCGCGGGCGATGTTGCCGAGCGCATGCGCGATAAAGGCCGGATCGTCCCCCGCTTCCTCCATGCATGCTTCGAGATACGCCACCATGTCTTTTTCCGATTTGAGGTAGTCGGCGGTATCGTAGCGCGAGAACGACTCCTTCTTACGTTTCTTTCCAGTCATAACTTACTCCTGCCGATCTTTGGCGATGGCGATCGCGCGAGGGTACGCGGTACGTGGCGAATACATGACCAGTCGGTCGCCGGCGTGTAGACGCTGAAGCGGCGCCTTCTTCCCGTGGTTGAGCTGAATGAAGCCGCCCTTGACGCCATTCTGCACGTGCTCGCGGGACACGACTCCGATCCAATAGTTGCGAGACGGTGACGGCATGACTGTTCTACGGTGTTGCTCGGCGCACTTCAGCGCGCCGGCTCAAAGCAAAGTTAGACTCCAGGTAGCCCAAGCGTATGAGCGTGAAGCTCAGGATAGTACGTGCCGCGTGGATCCGTCAGCGATTAGCAGCGACTTGTTGAATCGAATACCCCATCTTCTTGAGCTGATTTAGCACGCTCGACTTGCCGATCAAGTGCAGCACACCGACTGCCGCGAATACGTTGTTTTGCTTCTCATACAGACGCGCGATACGTTCTGCGAGTACCGTGTTTCGCTGTTGCCCGATCAATCCATCCATTTCGGCCTCTGTGCAATCGCACCAAAAGAAGTAGCGCTCGATTTCGGCCAAGTCACCCGCGGCCCACGCCGAGACGAGCCGAATAAGCACCCGCTTTTCGTCGCCGTTCTCCAGTCTTGCGATAACAGCATCGAGTTGAGCGTTGGCAGTCTCACGTGATACAGGACTACCGGAAAGAGCAGTTCGCTGCTCCTCGGCAGTTTCCAGTTCAACAACTTTCTTCCCGGTTACACGCGCGTAGCCGACAAGCGCGCTATCAATGGCGAAGTCGGGATAAAGACCTTCGCCACGTGCTGAAAGCAGTGAGAGTGACGTCATTTTGGACCGCGAGCTCGCGCCGGAAAACCGAGATTCGTCCAGACAACCCTGGCGAAACAGTTTGCTAATGCGGGCAGCGCGCGCGGAGTGTCCGGGGTCGTGGGACGGCTTCGTGCCGGTCCTCTTGGGCTCCAGTCGCTCGGCGAGTGTCGGGTCCGTCAGGTCCACCTCGACGGCAACGTGGCTGGCGCTGTTGAGCGCCGCCTTGATTGCCGGACCGGGAAAGTCCCATTCGAGTTTTGCGACATGCACTGTTCCATAAAGAAACGAACGTCGCCCATCCTTGGTAACTTCCCACAATGGTCCCCTGTCTGGCTGTTCGGTCTGTGCCAGTCGTTTTAGGGTTTCGCTGCTCGCGTCCGGTGCCGGCGGACATGGCGATGTCCCTTGCTCGGCATTGGCATGTGCCCCGACGCAGAAAACCAAGGAAACAAGTACCAGAGACTTTCGAAGAAACTTCCAGCGTGCTTTTGTTGTGACCATAGTTTCGTGCACAAGCGATAGTTGTGGCAGATTCCGAGCCGATGTTAGCAGAAACCATTGGGGTCAGATCTGACCCATCCCGATTCCGGCGCCCGGACTCGACGACTACTCGTTCAATACTTGCTCGAATCCGCCCCAGAACATGCGCTTGCCATCGAACGGCATTTGCATATTGGCCATCGACGAATCTTCGCTCATCTTTTTGTTGGCGGCGTCGCGTGTCGCCTTATCCGGATACTCGATCCAGCTGAAGATTGGCGTCTCGCCCTCACGTGCCTGCGTGGCCTTGTAGAAATCGGTTAACACGCCCTTCGGGACGTCATCGCCCCAGCATTCGACGCAGCGTGTCGCACCCAGCTTTTTGAAGTAAGCCACCATTTCCTTCGCGTGTTTTACAAATTCTTTCTTATTAGCGGTCGGCACGGCGGCGACAAATCCTTCGATATAAGGCATTGCGCTTCTCCTTGGGATGATTAACTGTCGCGATTAGACAAAGCGGGTAGACCACGGTTTCCGGAACCAACGGCTAATGTGCATTTAGATGCATCGCCCCGGAAAGCAGTACTTCACGCCCCCGCGCCGTTGGCACGCGGGTAAGCAGCGCGCGGGCGACGTGGCTTGCGGCGATTGATCGATAGTTCGCCGGAATCAGCCAACCGAGCAGCGCGCTGACGCGCATCGCGATTCTTTCGCCGCTTCGCACCTGTTGCCCGAGCGTCTCGCGGTCGCCGATCAGAATCGATGGACGGGCGAAAACTAGACTTTCGAAGTTCAGCGCGGCAAGCGCCTCCTCGAGCTCGCCCTTTACGCGGCTATAGAAAATGCGCGAGTGAGCATCCGCGCCCATTGCGCTCACGAGGCCGACACGGCGAGCACCGGCTGCTTTTGCTGCGCGAGCGACGGCGAGATTCGCGTCGAAGTCGACGGCACGAAAGGCCGCTTGGCTGCCCGCCACCTTAATCGTCGTGCCGAGCGCGAGATACGCTTCATCGACAGCGGGCAATGGCGGCAACGCGGCGAAGTCGAC
>JBGPCS010000345.1:0-3529 GCA_041481875.1 Sulfurifustaceae bacterium | reverse complement strand
CGTGAATCGCCGCGACGATCGGCTTCGCCGACGCTTCCATGAACTTCGTCACTTCTTGTAAGCCCGGCTCCTTCGGTGGCTGGCCGAATTCGCGGATGTCGGCGCCGGCGATGAAGGTGCGGCCCTCGCAGCAAATGACCATCGCCGCGACGCCGTCATCGGCCAGACCTTGCGCGACCCCGTCGCGCAATCCGGCGCGCACAGCTTGCGCCAACGCATTGACCGGCGGGTTGTTGACGCTGATGACACCGATGTTTCCTTGTTTCGTGAAAGAGACGACGGACATAGCGGTTCCTCGTTAACGGTTCGGTTCGGTTCGGTTCGTGCAGAAGCGGACTTTGTTCGGGACACTTGAAATAGCATATTAACCGCAGAGGACGCGGAGGACGCAGAGGAATTCGAGCCAAGAGGATCCGGCAATTCCCTCTCCCTCCGGGAGAGGGCCAGGTCGCTCCTGCGCATCCTGCGCGCGCGACATTCGTACGTCCTTGTACAGCAGGTGAGGGGCGGCGGTACAAGAAATCGCGCTGCTTCCCTCACCCCAACCCCTCTCCCGGGGGGAGAGGGGTAATAAATCTGAGATTCTCTAGATTCGGTTATCCGATCTTCCTCTGCGTCCTCCGCGTCCTGCGCGGTTGACCCATCTTGATTCAACTCTTGCCCGCCGGCTCGCCGACGGTCCGCGCCTTGTGCTCGATCATCTTGGTGATCGCGTAAAGCGTTTCGAGCTTCGGCATCGGCACGCCGCGCTGCCTACCGGCACGGACCGTGTTGCCGATAATCGCCTCGACTTCCATCGGTCGCCCGTTTTCATAGTCGAGCGCCATGCTGGTTTTATAGGGCGGCATCGCGTGCGTGTCGGCGATGTGCTTTTCGATGATCTCGCCGGGCAGCGGATGGCCGCACGCGGCCGCGACGGCGTCGACCTCTTGCATGGCGCGGCGCACGAAGTCTTCCGCCGCGGCGCTCGACAGTATGTTCGCGGTCGTTAGCACGCCGCCCATGATCGACAGCGGATTGAACACGGCGTTCCAAACCGCTTTTTGCCAACGCGCGGTCAGCACGCTCGCGGTCAGCTCGACCGCGATACCGCCGGCTTGCCAAAGCGCGGCGAGCTGCGTGGCGGCGGGAGTAACGCCCGCCGGATATTTTCCGAGCATCAGGTGGCCGAACAACTGATGCGAAATGCGCCCTGGCGCGACACGACTCACGCCGACGAATGCGAGGCAACTTAGGATTTCGTTGCCGGGAAACGCCTGCGCCACTTCTTGCTCGATGTCGATGCCATTCTCGAGCAGCACGATCACCGTGCGCGGCCCGACGGCGGGACGGATCAGGCGCACCCGATCCTCGCCTTCGATAACCTTCACCGTCAAGATCAAATAATCCGGGCTCGGCGCGTAGTCGGCTACTTGCCGCACCACGCGCTGGGGGCGAAACGTATAGTCGCCGAGCGAAAAGCTGCTGAAAGCGAAGCCGTCGCGCTGCACGATCTCGAAGTCGGACCGGCACACGACCGATACGCGCGCGCCCTGGCGCGCCAGCACCGAGCCGTAAAACGCTCCGATCGCGCCGGCGCCGACGATCAGCACGGAAGGGTTGTGGGCAGCGACGCCAGTCACAGTTAAGTCATCCCCTAAATATTCGTAAACCGCCAAGGACGCTAAGGACGCCAAGGAAGAGCTCAAACAAGAAAGAAAACCCTTCGCGTCCTTGGCGGTTCGTAAAGCATCTAGTCAGAACTGCGCGTCGTCCAGTCGCAGGGTCGAGTCCGCGCCGTGCACGACTTCGTGTCGATAGGCGCTCGCTCGTGGCAAAATATGATCGGCGTAGAATCTCGCGGTCGCGATCTTGGTCTCGTAGAAGCTCTTGTCGTTCGCGCTAGGCAATTTCTTCTGCGCGACGAGCGCGGCGCGCGCCATCTGCCAGCCGCCGAGCACCGTGCCGAGCAGCATCAGATAGGGCACGGACCCCGCCGCCGCCGCGCGTGGATTTCCGCCGAAGTGGTCGAGCACATAGCGAGTCGCGTCATCGACCGCGCCGATCCCGGCTTCCAGCGAAGCGCCGATCGCCGCCAGCTCGTCGCTGCGCGCGGCCGTCAACTGCGCGCGCGTCTGGTGCATTTCGGCGATCACCATCATTGCGGTCGCACCGGCATCGCGCGCAACTTTGCGGCCGACCAGATCCATCGCTTGGATGCCGGTCGTGCCTTCGTAGATCGTGGTGATGCGCGCATCGCGCAAATGCTGCGCCGCGCCGGTCTCTTCGATGAATCCCATTCCGCCGTGGACTTGGATCCCCGTCGACGCCACTTCGATACCCTGTTCCGTTGACCAGCCTTTGACGATTGGCACGTAGAAATCGATCGCGGCCTGATGGCGCGCGCGCTCTTTCGCGTCGGGATGGCGCATGGCCGTGTCGAGCGACGCGACCGCGACGTAACCGAGCGCGCGCATCGCTTCGGTCTGCGCCTTCATGCTGAGCAGCATGCGCCGCACGTCGGGATGTTGGATGATCGGCGCGCGTCCCGCACCGGTGTGACCGAGCGGCTTTCCTTGCACGCGCTCGCGCGCATACGCGAGCGCGCGCTGATACGCGCGCTCCGAGATACCGATGCCCTCGAACCCGACCGCGATGCGCGCGCGGTTCATCATGGTAAACATGTATTCCAGACCGCGGTTCGGCTGGCCGATCATGTACCCGATCGCGCCGCCCTTCTCGCCGTAGGAAATGATCGCCGTCGGGCTCGCGTGGATGCCGAGCTTGTGCTCGACCGACACGCATTGCAGATCGTTGCGCGCGCCGAGGCTACCGTCTGGATTCGCCAGATACTTCGGAACGAGAAACAGCGAGATACCCTTCACGCCTTCCGGCGCATCGGGCAGGCGCGCGAGCACGGTGTGCACGATATTGCTCGTCAAATCGTGCTCGCCGTAGGTGATGAAAATTTTCGTGCCGACGATCCGATAGTGATCGCCTTCCGGGATCGCGCGCGTACGCACCGCGGCGAGGTCCGAACCGGCCTGCGCTTCGGTAAGGTTCATGGTGCCGGTCCACTCGCCCTTCACCATCGGCGGCAGGTAGCGCGCCTTCAATTCTTCGGACGCGTGATTTTCGAGTGCCTCGACGGCACCTTGCGTGAGCATCGGGCACAACGAGAACGACATGTTGGCCGCGTCCCACATTTCATGCAGCGCCATCGAGACTAGGTGCGGCAATCCTTGACCGCCGAACTTCGGCGGACAAGCGACCGTCGGCCAGCCGCCGTCGATGAATTTCCGATACGCTTCCTTGAAACCGGGCGGCGTCGTTACGACGCCGTTCTCGGCCTGGGAACCGACGCGATCGCCGCTCTGGTTGATCGGCGCAAGCACCTCGGCGGCGAACCGGCCCGCCTCATCGAGGATCGTCTGCACCACATCGGGTGTCATCTCCTCGCATCCGGGGAGCTTCGCGATCTCGTTCAGTCCGGCTAGCTCGTTCATGACGAAGGACATGTCCTTCACTGGGGCTGCGTAGGTTGTCATGG
>JBGPCS010000344.1:0-3534 GCA_041481875.1 Sulfurifustaceae bacterium | reverse complement strand
TCTTGCCGGCATTCCGTGGCTGCGCACCGGCGCGTGGACCGTTTCCATGGTTGGCTTGGTTATCATTTTCTTGCAGCTCATCTAACTAAACATACCGAGCGGTTCAAAAAAGAAGGGTCGGCGCCGCTCGCGCCGACCCTTTTAGTTTCATCCCGCGTTACTTACGGAATGTCTAGCTGGCCGCGAATCTCGCCATTCGGGTTCGTTACCGTGTGCACATTCATGTACGTGCCGTCATCGAGAAATTCTTTCACGGGCGTCGCGTTGGCAACAGCGTTGGTCACGCTCGCGCTGAATGGGCTCGTTGTGCCACTAATCGTGAAGCCAACAACGACCATGTTCGTCGTGCTAGCACCGGCTGGTGCGTCATGAATATGCACCGCTGTCGGGGTGATATTGTTTATCGTCATCGAACCGCTAAACGTCCGCGTCGCGACATCTAATACAGCGAAGCCGGAGCCCGAGCCACTCGACGCAACGGACGGCACCTGAGCAGCCCCGCTAAACGTCTCGGCAATGCGTATCGCGCGACCGATCTGGCCGCGGATCTCGCCGCCGGAATTGTTCATCGTATGCACGTTAAAGTACATATTTCCCGCGCGAAGATCGCTCAACTGCGGTGCGGTTAAAGTCCCTGTCGCGGTAAACGTCCCGCTGCCTGATGGTGTTTCAGTCATGGTAACCAGAGGACTGGCGGAACTACCCGTCGCTGCGGGTGAGTGTATATGTGCGGCAGTCGCGGTGCTGGACAGTCCGGTGACATGGAAACTCGCAGTAAAATTATTCGTGCTTGGATCAAGTACAACCATCCCCGTACCCGTGGCGGGGCTGCTTATTGCCGCGGAATCGGCAAGTCTTTCCTGAGCGCTTGTCATCGCCGCGGTGAAGATACTCCGTCCGATTTGACCGCGTATTTCGCCATTCGTATTGGCGTTCGTATGTACGTTGAAGTAGAGGCTGCCGTTGTTGAAATGATCCACTTGATGAGTGGGCAGGTCTAACTTGGCGTTTGGCGGAACGTCGAAACCACTGGTCGCATTCGCGGCCAGCGTAATGATGATCGCGTTACTCGCCTCCGCGTCGTGGATGTGAGCAGCGGTTATCGCGTTGCCGAAACCGCTCAGCGTGGTAATGCCGCCGCTGATATCACCGGTCGCGGTATTGACCGTAACTGTTCCAGCTCCCAACGCGCCGGTGCACACGGGCGGCGATTGTTGATTGCCGGTGAGCGTTGCCGTTGCGATAACGGTACCTGCTCCTGTTAGGGTCGCTTCTCCGGCACCACCGCCGCAGCTGATCGCGACGTTGCGTGGCGGTGGGGCGGGAGGACCGCCTCCGGCGCCGCCGCCCATACCGCCGCCGCCTCCGCCGCACGCGACGAAAGCCCCGCCAAACACAACCGTCAATGCCGTCAACACTGCAAACTTCGAGACCACCTCTTTGATGTTCATATGCGCTCCTAGTGACAGCTAACGCTCCAATGCTGGAGTACCGCGCGGATGGGATAAATGAGGTTCGTCGTCATCGCTTGCCTACTCGTCATACCGGCGACGCCTCCTTCAGCGTTCGGGAATACGGGTCAATCGATGGAGATTACTAAAGTAACACACCCTTTATTCCGCCCTTAATCCCGAAAGCGACGAGACCGAGGGAGCGGCGGAGCAACGGTTTCACCGACGCCAACTTGAGGAGCAACGACCCCAAACCAAACGTTGTGGTAAACAACGATTGAAATCATTTTTTCGGTGACTGGCTAACTGCGGCCGCGCCGAGATGGCCCGCGAGGTTCACGAGAATTCTCGCAGTGGCGCCCCAGATATTCCGTCCTTCGTAATCGAGGACGTAGTAACTGACGTCCCGGCCTTCGAACGGGCGTGTATGTACTTCATGGTGGCGTGGGTCCAGCACGAAGGCGAGAGGTACCTCGAACACATGCTCGACTTCGAACGGATCGATCGTCAGCTCCACGTTTGCCGCCACGAACCCGACAATCGGCGTGATGTGGAAACCGGTACCGGTCACGATCGACTCGAGCCGGCCCACCACTTCGATCTGCTCGCGCGCGATGCCGATCTCTTCCCGCGTCTCGCGCAGCGCCGCCGCAATCGGTCCGTCGTCGATCGGCTCGATACCACCGCCGGGGAAGCTGATTTGTCCGGCATGATGGCGCAGATGCTGCGTGCGCTGAACCAACACGATCGTCATTCCGCTCGGCCGATCCACGAGCGGAACCAGCACGGCGGCCGCGCGCAGTCCGGCGGCGACCGGCGGCGACTCCGGAGCCGGCAGCCGAGCCAACCGTTCGATGATCAACGCGCGCATGAGTTACGCAGTGTCCCGCCCCGCAAATAAACTATCAAAAAACATGTAGGACGCACGATTGTCCGGATTGCAACGCACCCACACCCTCATTCCCTCTCGCGCCGAAGCGAAATCAGCTTCGTCCTTCACCCCTTGCCCTCTCCCGCGAAGCAAAATCGGCTTCGTCCCTCATCCCCATCCCTTCTCCCGGAGGGAGAAGGGGGCGAGCCGATACGCGCTTGCGCGCGTGTTTTGTTTAGTTGGGAGAGGGGAGTAAGTCCGCTGATGCGGGCCTTAATGATTTTGAGAGGGGGAGCATGTTCGCTGATGCGATCTTGTAAGACTTGGGAGACGAGGCGAGCGGTGCGCGCTACGCGCGATCTCGTTTACGCGGCGCCTTCATCCGGGCTACCCGTCAAATCGAGTATTGCGTCACTTTGATCCCGACTCGCTTCGGCGAGTAGATCGATCGGCGTGACGGCGAATCTTCGCGCGGCCGCGATCGCCGAGACGGCGTCGCGATCTTGTCGCGCATGCTCGACCAGCAGCGCAAGCTCCAACGCGCTCCCGAGCGTGAATGCGAAGCGGCGCGCGCCCGCTTGCAGTCGCCTCGGGTCCGGATCGGCGGCACACCAAGCGGCGGCATGCTCGATGGCGGCGGTTGCCGTCATCGCGGCGGCCGCGAGCGCTGCTGGAGCGCCTTGCACGCCTCGACGAATGCGGCGTTGCAGCGCGCTCAGCCCCGCGGCAACATCCGCGCGCAGCAATGCATCGAGCGCCAGCACGTTCGTCGTTCCTTCCCAGATCGGCAGCACTTGCGTGTCCCGCAGCAGCGCCGGCAGACCCGTGTCTTCGACATAGCCTGCGCCGCCGAGCGCTTCGATAGCTTCGCTCACCACCGCGACCGCCTGCTTCGCGGTCACGAGCTTGGCGATCGGCGTCAGCAAACGCAATAACGCGCGCTGTTCGTCGTCGATGTCGTTCGCCTCCGCGCGCCCGATCAACTCGACCAGCTCGAACGCCAGCAGCGTCGCGGCGCGCGTCTGCGTCTCCAAGTCGGCGAGCGTCTCGCGATGAAGCGGCAGCTCGTACAACGGCGCACCGAACGCCTTTCGTTCGTGCGCGTACGCACGCGCCAGACGACCGTCCAGCCGGTGGGCCCAGACGTCGCGCAACGGTCCGGTGCCGTGGCCGAACTCATGCGCCACCAATGCCTTGAAACCGGGCGCGGAG
>JBGPCS010000343.1:0-3551 GCA_041481875.1 Sulfurifustaceae bacterium | reverse complement strand
CAGGAGGCCCGCCTTCCGCGCTAATGTCAAATTGGGACCTCATCAGTGCTTCCCTAGCGGTAGATCACTCGCCCCGGCGGTCATCGACCGGGCGTCCTCAAACCGGTACCGGATGGAGATACCATCGCACTCGTTCGTACGTGCGGTAGCCGAGGCGCCGATAAACCGGTTCGCCGAAGGGACTTGCCTGCAATGTGACCACCTGCGCGCCGTGGTCGAAGCCGGCGTTGGTGGCGAGCCGCGTGCACAATCCCGCGAGACCCATGCGCTGTGCGGCGCTCACGGTGCCGACCCAATAAACGCCCGCGCTGGCACCGCTCATGATCGTCAGGGCAGTCGATACCGCGCGACCGTTCTGATACGCCACGAACCCGATGACGCGTTCCGACAACACGCGCTCCGGTAGTTGAAACGTCTTGCGCGTCTGCTCCGCGGCGAGCCCGAGCGCTTGGTACGCCTCGGCGTTAATCGCGATAGCGTCGCGCACGTGGCGCTCTTCGGTGAACGCCTCGATGCGCACGCCCGCCGGCGGATCGACGTCGGCCAGGCGAGTCTCGATGAGCATGCACGGGCCGTCGGTGATGCGTTGACGCTCGGCCGCGAGCAGCAACTTCTCGATGTCTTCGTCGTGGCGGGTGCGCACCCAAACGGTGAAGCCGCGCCCGCGTGCCTGGAAGAATTCTTGCGCGCGCCGCAGCGCCTCTGCGGCGGGCACGCGTCGATCGAGACGGGCGATGGAATTTCGATACGCACCGGGAAACGCCGAGTGTCCGGCGATCAAGAGCAAGCCGTCCTTCTCGACGACTTCGCACGGACTCTGCCAACGCGCGTGCTCGCGGATCGATTCGATCAGGTTGGCGTCGCAGAGGTCTTCGAGCGATACGGAGTTTTGGTTCGGCATGGCGATGGTTTTTGGGATGGATCAGGTAGTGGTTGAGTGCATTCGTGCCCGCATGATGACGTAGGCGCCGAGTAGCATGAGCGCCGAGGCCGCGGCTTCGACCAGCCGGATACGCTTGCCGAAAACGACAACGCCGAAGATCAAGGCGATGACGGGACAGATAAACGTGTAGCTCGACACGCGCGTCGACGGCCAGACCTTGATCAGGCTCTGATACAGCGTGAAGCCGAGCAGCGAACCGACGACGATGAGATAGAGCAGACTGCCGCCCGTTGCCGGTTGGAGCAATGCGTCGAGCGTCGTGCCATCGATTGGCTCGATGAACAACGCGACCGCGGTTAGCGTCGCGCCGCCGAGGAGCATTTGAAACGCGGAGACATCGAGCGCGGAGTGGCGCGCGAGCGTCGCGCGGCCGAGCGCGGTGCCCCATGTGTATCCGGCGGCGCCGATGACGATCGCCAGCACGCCGGCGATTTCCGCCGGGCTCGCGACCGCGCCGGGCCCGAACAGGAGTAACAGGCCGACGACGCCGATCGCTATCCCCGCGAGCTTCGTCCACGCGAACGCTTCCTGGCGATAGAGCAGGCTGAAGACCAGCATCCACAGCGCGACACCGGCGAGATTCACCACCGCCGACAGACCGGAATCGAGGCGGTGCACGCCCCATGTCAGCAAGCCGTAGTTCAACGCGATCATGAGCAGCGAGGGCAGCGTGAGACGGCGCAGGTCGGCCGCGGGAATACCGAAGCGTCGCGGTGTCAGACCAATCCAGAGGAACAACAGAATTCCCGCCAATACGAACCGGATCCCGGCGTAGAAAAATGGCGGCACGTTCGTCACGCCCTCTTTGATTGCGACGAAGGTCGAGCCCCACGCCAAACACATCAGCGCGAACGCGGAATAAGGACGTGCGTTGCTGCGGAGGGTGGATGACTCAGCGGTAGAGGCCATGACGCTATCGTTAAAAATACAACCGCAATTTAAACGATGGGTCGGCGCGCGTCATCTCGAATCGCGGACACGGCGAGCGCCGCACGACGGACAGCGTACGGCGACACTTCAATACGGTTTGCGAATGAAGGCTCGACAGCGACGGTCCAGCAAGGCAACATGCTCGGCGCGTGCTCGCAAAAGAGGAGGGGGCCATGATCAATAACAGGATCCGATCGCTCGCCGGTGCACTCGCGGCGTTGACACTCGCCGCTTCAGCGGCGGAACCCGACATCAAGCTTCCCAGCACGCTCACGATGACTGCCTACGATACCGGGTCGTCCGGGTTCAATATCGCGGTAGCGGTCGGTAAAGCGTTCAAGGACAAACACAACACCGACGTGCGCGTGCTGCCGGCGGGCAATGACGTCGCGCGCCTCGCGCCGGTCAAGGGCGGCCGTGCGCAGATCTCGGCGATGGGCATCGGCGTGTATTTCGCGCAGGAAGGCGTGTTCGAGTTTGCGGTCAAGGACTGGGGCCCGCAGGCACTGCGATTGATTCTTTCGTCCACCGACTGCAACGCCATCGCGCTCGGCGTCGCCAAGGACACCGGCGTCACGCAACTGAAGGACTTGAAGGGCAAGCGCGTCGGCATGGTCGTCGGTTCGCCGGCGCTCAACCAAAACGCATTCGCGATCATCGCCTTTGGCGGTCTCGGCAAGAACGACGTGAAGCTCGTCGAATTTTCGAGCTACGGCGCCATGTGGAAGGGCATGGTCAACAACGAGGTCGACGCCGGCATCGCCTCGACGATCGCGTCCCAGGCAAAGGAAGTGGATAGCTCGCCGCGCGGCCTGATCTTTCCGCCGACACCGGCGTCGGACACGACCGGCTGGGCGCGTCTGAAGAAGATCGGCCCGTACTACATCCCGCATAAAACGACCTGCGGCGCCGGCGGCCCATCGCCGCAGACTCCGGTCGAGCTGCCGTCGTATCCGTACCCGATCTTCATGGCGTACGCGGAGCAGCCCGCCGACCTCGTTTATAACGTTGCCAAATCGTTGATCGCGGACTACGACGCATACAAGGACGGCGCGCCCGGCGCGGCCGGCCTCGAGCTGAGCCGGCAGAATCTCACTTGGGTGTTGCCGTATCACGAGGGCACGGTGCGCGCGTTTCGCGAGGCCGGCGTTTGGAAGCCCGAGCACGAAGCGCATAACAAGGCGCTGCTGAAGCGCCAGGAAGTGCTGGCGACCGCGTGGGGCGCATTCTCGAAGACAGCGCCATCCGATGACGAGGCGTTGCGTAAAGCTTGGATGACGGCGCGCGCCGCCGCGCTAACAAAGGCTGGGCTGGATACTATTTTTGAGTAAGCCGTAGCGACCGCCGACACACTCGCCGCCTCGTGATGCAGACACCGGATCCGCACGTCACCGCGCCGGCCGAAGCGGAGGAGCTGCGCGTGCGCCAGTTGCGCGGCGTATGGCGCTGGCTGCTCGCGGGTGCCGCCGGGCTCATCATATTTCTTTGCGTCAACCAGCAGTTCGTCCTGCGCTTTTTCATCGGCTTCACGCCGCTCAACACCGAGTATTACTACGCGCTGATACTCGTCATGTTGCCGTTCGTGTTCGTGCTGTTCCCCGCCTCAGTACGTGCGCCGCTCGAACGCGTGCCGTGGTACGACGCCGTGTTGTTCGCGCTCACGTTGGCTGCCTCGGGT
>JBGPCS010000342.1:0-3566 GCA_041481875.1 Sulfurifustaceae bacterium | reverse complement strand
GCAAGACCTCCATAGGGAGATGGCCGAGTGAGCAAGGTACCGATGACGGTTGTCGGCGCCGAGCAGTTGAAGGCTGATCTCAGTCGTTTGAACGCCGAGCGCCCGCGCATCATTCAGGCGATCGCCGAGGCGCGCGCGCACGGCGATCTCTCGGAGAACGCCGAGTATCACGCGGCGAAGGAGCAGCAGGGCATGCTCGAGGCGCGCATTTCCGACCTGGAGAATCGTCTTGCGAACGCGCAGGTCATCGATCCCGCCGGCGTGAAGGCCGACGGTCGCGTCGTGTTCGGCGCGACAGTTGAATTGCACGAGGAACATACCGGCCAGAAGGTCACGTATCAGATCGTCGGGGATCACGAAGCCGACATCGCTCGCGGAAAACTTTCCGTCAGCTCGCCGATCGCGCGCGCCCTCATCGGCAAGGAGCAAGGCGATGTCGTCGAGGTGCGGGTGCCGGACGGTTTGCGCCGATACGAGATCCTCGATATTCGGTATGTTTAATATTCTTGAAACCACAGATGAACACGGATAAACACAGATAGCATTTTATTGTTGTCATTCTTATCCGTGTTCATCTGTGTCCATCCGTGGTTTCCATTTGATCTTTCCGTTATGCCGCGATCTAAAAGCAGCCAATCGTGGTTGCAACGCCAACGTCGCGATCCCTATGTGAAGCGCGCTCGCGCGGAGGGTGCGCGCTCGCGGGCCTACTACAAGCTCGCCGAGATCGACGTGCGCGAAAAGCTGTTGCGCCCCGGACTGACCGTCGTTGATCTGGGCGCCGCGCCGGGCGGTTGGTCGGAGTACGCCGCGGCCCGCGTGACATCGCGTGGGCGCGTCGTCGCCGTTGATCTGCTGCCGATGGAGCCTATTTCCGGCGTGCAATTCACTCAGGGCGACTTCGCCGATCCGCAGGTGCTAGACTTATTGAAACTCCAACTCGGTGGCCCCGCTGACCTTGTAATTTCCGACATGGCCCCCAATATCACCGGCATTGCTACCACCGACCAGGCGCGCGCGCACGAGCTCGAGGAACGGGCGATTGAGTTCGCGGAAGCTACGCTCCGGCCGGGCGGCGCCCTCCTGCTAAAGGCGTTTCACGGGGTAGGCTTTGAAGGTCTCACGGTGCGTTTGCGGCGGCGCTTCCAAAAGGTAGTGACGCGCAAGCCGGGTGCCTCCCGCACCGGGAATCGGGAAGTTTTTCTGCTCGCCAAGGGCTTCATCGGTCGAACGGCGTCGGGGCAGGAAACCATCGGTCCGAATGTGCTGTAATTGCCGTTGCGGCGTAGGACAATGTGAACGCAAGTCGAAACGATGATGAATAGAGGTCGGCCTTGAACAATCTCACGAAGAATCTGTTGTTGTGGCTCGTGATCGCCGTCGTGCTGATGTCGGTGTTCAACAACTTCGGAAATCGACAAGGCGCCGATCGGACTGTCGACTACTCGACCTTTATCAATAAGGTAAAGCATGGAGAGGTCGATCGCGTCACGATTCAGGGACGCGAAATCAACGGCCGTTTCAAGAGCAATGAGCAGTTCAAGACCTACAGCCCGGAGACGGATAACCGCGCGTTGATCGGCGATTTACTGACGGCGAACGTCACTATCGAGGCCAAACCCCCGGACGAGCAATCGCTGCTCCTCACCATTTTCATCAACTGGTTCCCGCTGCTGTTGCTCGTTGGTGTGTGGATCTTTTTCATGCGCCAAATGCAAGGCGGCGTCGGCGGTCGCGGCGCGATGAGCTTCGGTAAGAGCAAGGCGCGCATGCTGACCGAAGAGCAGAACAAGACGACGTTCGAGGATGTCGCGGGTGTCGAGGAAGCCAAGGAGGAAGTGCAGGAGTTGGTCGAATTCCTGCGCGAGCCGTCGAAGTTCCAGAAGCTCGGTGGCCGCATTCCGAAGGGCGTGCTGATGACCGGGCAACCCGGGACCGGCAAGACGCTGCTCGCCAAGGCGATCGCCGGCGAAGCGAAGGTGCCGTTCTTCTCCATTTCCGGTTCCGATTTCGTCGAGATGTTCGTCGGCGTCGGCGCCTCGCGCGTGCGCGATATGTTCGATCAGGCGAAGAAGCACGCGCCGTGCATCATTTTCATCGACGAGATCGACGCCGTCGGCCGCCAGCGCGGCGCGGGCTTGGGTGGCGGTCACGACGAGCGCGAGCAGACGCTGAATCAGTTGCTCGTCGAGATGGATGGATTCGAGGGTACCGAAGGCGTGATCGTCATCGCCGCGACCAACCGCCCGGACGTACTCGATCCGGCGCTGTTGCGTCCCGGCCGCTTCGATCGGCAAGTCTATGTACCGCTGCCCGACATCCGCGGGCGCGACCAAATTCTTAAAGTTCATATGCGCAAGGTGCCGGCCGCCGAAGATGTCGACACGAATATCATCGCACGCGGAACGCCGGGCTTCTCCGGGGCCGACCTCGCGAACCTTGTGAACGAGGCGGCGCTCTTCGCCGCGCGCGCGAATAAGCGCCTCGTCGACATGGAGGATTTCGAAAGGGCGAAGGACAAAATAGTGATGGGCGCGGAGCGCCGCTCGATCGTGATGCCGGAGAAGGAACGCCTGAACACGGCGTATCACGAGTCGGGTCATACGGTGGTGGCGAAGCTGCTGCCGAATACGGACCCGGTGCACAAAGTCACGATTATTCCGCGCGGCCGCGCGCTTGGCGTTACCATGCAGCTTCCGACCGAAGACCGCTTCAGTCACGATCGCGATTCGTTGTTCTCCATGATCGCGGTATTGATGGGTGGGCGCATCGCCGAGGAGGTCTTCATGAAACAGATGACGACCGGTGCCGCGAACGATTTCGAGCGCGCGACCGATCTCGCGCGCAACATGGTCATGCGCTGGGGGATGTCGGACGCGCTCGGCACACGCGTGTACGGCGAAAATCAGTCGGAAGTTTTTCTCGGCCGCGACGTCATGACTCATAAGAATATGAGCAATGCGGTCGCGGAGGCTGTCGACAAGGAAATCCGCCGCATCATCGATGAACAATACACGCGTGCGCGTTCAATCATCGAGGAGAATTCCGACAAGATCGAAAAAATGGCGAAAGCGCTGCTCGAGTTCGAAACGCTCAACGCCGAGCAGATTGACGACATCATGGCGGGACGCGACCCGCGTCCGCCCGAGGGCGTCAACGACTCCTCGGGCGGCGACGCCGAGGGCCGCAAGAAGCCCTCGAAACCGAAGCCGCGGGTTAAGCCGTCGTTCGGTGCGCCTGGCGCCAGCACGAGTTAAATCGAAACGATAAGAGCCGCGCTTTCCTATTCCTGATTTGGTGGAAAGCGCAGCCGTCGTTTTTTCAGCATCAAGGAACCCGCCGTGCCACAGGCCGCGTTCCGCTCAACTCACCTCTCGTTGACTTCGCTCGATTGCGGCGGTCGCGCGCTCGATCTCGCGCGTGCCGCGGTGATGGGCATACTCAACGTGACTCCGGATTCATTCTCCGACGGCGGCGAATTTTTTAACCTCGCCGATGCGCTGGCACGCGGCCGCGCGATGGCCGAGCAGGGCGCGGCCATCATCGACGTCGGCGGCGAGTCGACG
>JBGPCS010000341.1:0-3573 GCA_041481875.1 Sulfurifustaceae bacterium | reverse complement strand
TCCGACGCGATTCGCCGCGACGAGATCGAGTCCTTTTGCTGCAAGTTTCGCGCGCGCGTTGGCTTCGAGTTCGTCGGTCTCGGCGGCAAAGCCGACGGTGTAGACGCGGGGCCGTCGGCGCGCGACCGCCGCCAGTATATCGGGGTTGCGCACCAGCTCGATGGTCAAGCGCTCGGCGGTTTTTTTGATCTTGCTCGGCGTCATCTGCACGGCGCGATAGTCGGCGACCGCGGCGACGCCGATAAAAATGTGCGCGCCGTCGAGCTGCGGTTGCACCACGTCGTACATTTCCTGTGCGCTCGTTACGCGCAGCGTTTGCACGCGCGGCGGATCGGGCAGGGCGGTGGGCCCGGACACGAGCACGACACGCGCGCCCGCTTCCGCGGCGGCGACGGCGACAGCGTATCCCATTTTTCCAGAGCTGCGGTTGGTGATGCCGCGCACCGGATCGATCGCCTCCCACGTCGGGCCGGCGGTAATCACGATCGTGAGGCCGTCCAGCTCTCCGGTCGCAAAAAGACTTGCCGTGCGCGCGACGAGGTCGATCGATTCGGGCATGCGTCCCGGTCCGACTTCACCGCACGCCTGTTCGCCCTCCGCGGGGTCGAACACGCGAATCTGGCGCGCGCGCAACGTGCGCAAATTCTCCTGCGTCGCCGCGTTCGCCCACATTTGCTGATTCATCGCCGGCGCGACCGCCACCGGGACGGCGGCGGCGAGACAAATGGCCGTCAGCAGATCATCCGCTCGTCCTTGCGCGAGGCGCGCGAGAAAATTGGCACTCGCCGGCGCGACGACGATGGCGTCGGCCCAACGCGCCAGCTCGATGTGACCCATGCCGGCTTCCGCATCGGTATCGAGCAGTTGTTCGTGCACCGGATGTCCGCTAACCGCTTGCAACGTGAGCGCGGTGATAAATTCCGCGGCGCCCGCGGTCATGACAGCGCGCGTTTCGGCGCCGGCTTCACGCAAGCGGCGGATCAGATCGGCGGTCTTGTACGCGGCGATACCGCCGGTGACGCCGACCAGTATCCGTTTATTCGTCAGGGTGGTCATATGCTAGAGTGTACCGGCCTTACCGGCGGACACAACTCAAACAGGGGGAGGTGCCATGGCCATTACGGACTGGCCGGCGGCCGAGCGGCCGCGCGAAAAGCTCATGGCGCAGGGGCCGAAGAGCCTGTCCGACGCCGAATTACTTGCTATCTTTTTTCGTACCGGTATACGCGGCAAGACCGCAGTCGATCTCGCGCGCGATCTATTGAACCGGTTCGGCGGATTGCGCAATCTCCTAGCCGCCGACCGCGATTCGCTTTGCGCTACGCCGGGACTCGGCGAGACGAAATATATTCAACTCATTGCCGCGCTCGAGATGGGCCGGCGCCATCTCGAAGCGCGCGTCGCGCGCGGCGAAGCGCTCGAGTCGCCGCAGGACACACTGAATTTTCTGCAAGCGAGCCTGCGCGACCGCTCGTACGAGGTGTTCTGCTGTCTGTTCCTCGACAACCGGCACCGGGTACTCGCGTTCGAGGAATTGTTCCGCGGTACGCTGAACGGTACCGCGGTGTATCCGCGCGAAATCGTCAAACGGGCGTTAGCGCTAAACGCTGCCGCGGTGATTCTTGTCCACAACCACCCCTCGGGCGTCGCCGAGCCGAGCCGGGCGGATGAGCAATTGACTGAGAGGCTGGTCGAGGCGCTGACGCTCGTCGACGTACGCGTCTTGGATCATTTTGTGGTCGGCGATGGTGAGACAGTATCGTTCAGCGAACGCGGGCTATTGTAAGCCGAGAGCCTATACCCAGAGCCTATAATGGAATGACCAAGGAGCATTTTCCGCGTCGGTAAACCCGGGTGGAGCGAACCCCACCTTCTCCCGGCGTTTGGTAAGGAGGCTGGTTGTGGCAAGGTCGCTCGATACCAGTGCTGTCGGTGAGCCACAACGCGCGCTCGCGCGCGCAAGCCGCGAGGACACGATCGCGTCACGCACTTCACTCGCTGACGTCACGCGCATCTCCACGAAGACACTACGCCGCATTGCGAGACCGATTGCATCATCTTTAGGTGCGCTCGTGATAGGTCTGTTGCCGAGCGTGGCAGTGCCGGTCGAGTTCTCCCCGCCGTCGCTAATCACCGTCGTTACGGACGTGAACTATCCGCCGTATTTATTTATGAGCAGCAGCGGCGAGCCGCAAGGCATCATCCGGGAGAAATGGGAACGCTGGTCGCAGAAGACCGGCGTGCGCGTCGTGGTCACCGGAATGATCTGGGATGACGCGCAGAAAGCCGTGCAAGCGGGCACGGCCGACGTCATCGAAGTGCTCTCCTACACCGACGCACGCACGCAACTCTACGAATATTCGCCGCCGTACGCGCCGGCGCAGGCGCACGTTTACTTCCACCGTAGCATCAGCGGCATCAACGACGTCGCCAGCATGCGCGGCTTCACCATCGGCGCCAAGCTTGGCAGCGCGTGTGGCCGTTGGCTCGCCGAACACGGGATCGAAACTATCCGAGACTACGCGACGTCGGAATCGTTGGTGCAGGCCGCCGGCAAAGGGGACGTGCGGTTGTTTTGCATGGATTCGATGACCGCGCAGTATTACATCTACAAGTACGATCTCGCCGATGAGTTCCGCGTTTCGCCACCGCTTTATTCCACCCAGTTTCACTGGGCGGTAAGAAAGGGCCGCACGGAGCTGCGCGATTTCATCCGGCGCGGCTTCGAGCGCTTCACGCCGCAGGAGTTGGAAGATATCAACGCCGCGTGGATCGGCAATCCGCTGCGCTTTCCGATCGCCACTCGGTTTTTGTATTACCTCGCGATCATCGTCGTGGCTATCTTGCTCGCGTACGCCTCCCTTATTCTTTGGAACCGTATCCTGCGTGCGCGGGTGTTCGACAAAACGGCTGAACTCAACCGCACCGTGCAATGGCTACACCAGGCGATGCGCGCGGGGAACGTCGGACTCTTCGAGTGGGAACCGCGGACGAGTCGTGTGCACTACTCCCCCGAGTGGAAGCACCAGATCGGTTATGCCGACGACGAGATTGCCGATGACTTCAAGGAATGGCAAGACCGCGTCCATCCGGAAGATATCGAGCGCGTGCTCTCCGGCGTATGGGCCTATCTGGAACACCAGTGGCCGGTTTATCAGGTCGAGTTTCGCTTTCGCCACAAGGACGGTTCGTATCGCTGGATACTGGCGCACGCAGCATTGCAGTCGGATGCGCACGGAAAGCCCGCGCGTTTGCTCGGGTCGCACGTCGACATCACCGAGCGCAAACAAGGGGAGGCGCTGTTACGCGGACAGAAGCAAGTGCTCGAGCTGATCGCTCTGGGCGGGCCGCTCGCGCAAACGCTCGACGCGCTACTGCGTGTCATCGAAGACCAGTCGACCGGGATGCTGTGCTCCATCCTGTTGCTCGATGCCGACGGCGCCCATGTACGACACGGCGCGGCGCCGACCCTGCCGCGCAGTTTCACCGAAGCGATCGATGGCGAACCGATCGGCGCGCGCGCGGGTTCCTGCGGCACGGCGGCGCACCGGCGCGAGCCGGTGATTGTCGAAG
>JBGPCS010000340.1:0-3577 GCA_041481875.1 Sulfurifustaceae bacterium | reverse complement strand
GGCGTCCTTCTCGTGATGCATGACCAACACCGGGATGTGGATGCGCTCGAGCTTTTGCGTCGGCACCGCGCCGATTTTGTCGAAACGCGTAATGCTCGACGTGAGCACTATTCCTGCCAGCTCTTCGTCGCCGAAAGCGATCGCCGCGGCGGCGGTCGAGATCGTTCCCATGCTGGTGCCGACGATCCAAACCGGCAAGCCGGCGTCCCGCTTCAGGTACGCGACGACTTTGCGCAAATCCTCCATGTGCGATGGACTGACGCGAAACGCATAGTCGAGGTCCGATTTGTCCGTCGGCTTGCCGACAGCGGCGATGTTGAATCCGTTGGCGGCGAAAAAGTCGCGGCTGCGTATCAAGAAGTTCGTCGACGTCGGCGCGCCGTTTTGCATACCGATACCGCCTCCGCCGCCCGAGAGCAACACGACGGTGGCCGCGGCACTTGGCCGCTTCATGTAATAGAACGAAACGGTGACGCCGGGTCGCGTATCGATTTTGACGAGCTGGTCTTTGGCCGATGCCGGGGAGAGCACCGGGAAACAGACCAGAAAAATAAGCGCGGAGGCAACGCATCGCCTTCGCATGGAGGCCACGGTCATGAGCAAGGGAGATCGTCTTCGGCGAACGCGCTCATCGCGGGCCCGTCCTCTCAATTTGGAGCAACGCGTGACGGTACCTCACAGCGTGCTGTAACCGCGCGCCATGGCCGTCGCGGCAAAGATCATCAGCACGACAAGCAGCGCCTGGACGTGGCTGATCGTCGCGATGATACGCGCCTTACCGGGGACCGCGACGACGCTCGGAGAGCCGCCGCGACCGATCGCGATGCGCCAGCGAAGGAGCGTCGCCATCGGCCAGAGCTCGAGCACGAGGATCGCGCCGAGCAACACCATCTTGCTCAGAAAAAAATAGTTGCCGTTGTAGTAGCCGACGCCCTTCTCAATCTCGCCGAAGTAGCGCCACGCCCCGGTTGCGATCCAGAGCGCCGCCGCGACGCCCCACAGCGTGTCGGCGCGGAACGCTCGACGCAGCGAGCGCGTGTCGGGAACCTCGCGCAGCGCGGTACCGCGGTTGAGGACGGCCCCGAGTCCCAGACCGAGCGCGATGAGATGGAAAGCGGCGAGCGTTATCTGAAGCATGTGCGCATCCTACCGGGCGTCGGGACAGGCGTCGATGTCGAGGATCGCCGATTGTCGAAGCCGGACGCCACATCGGCGGAACCGAGACGCGCGCCGAAGCGCCGATCGCCTATGCGGTCGCGGCCTTTTTTACGTCGGCGGTTTGCGCCAGCGCCGTCGCTTGGCGGGCGACCATTGCATAGATCGACAGGGACGGGTTGGCGCCGATGCTGGTCGGGAAAATCGAGCCGTCCAAGATCCACAGATTGGCGAGCTGATGGTATTTCCCACCGCTGTCGACGACGGATGTCTTCGGATCTTCGCCCATGCCGCAACCTCCCATGACGTGCGCCGAAAAGAGTTGCGCGTGCAGTTTCTTGGCGGGTAAGTCCTTGATGGCCTGCTTCGCTTCGGGCCAGGACGCATATCCGCCCGCGGGCGCGTCCATGTGCGCGAGCGCCACGCGGCTCGCACCGGCGGCGAACTGGCATTCCGCCATCGATAGGTAGGCGTGGCGCAAACCGTCCCAAACGTAATCGTCGATCGGATAATCGAGCACGGGACTGCCGTCGTCCGCGATCGTCACGGTGCCGCCCACGCTATCGGCGTTGAAACCGTCGCGCATTAACGCAATCGCCGGGCTAAGGTACGGCAGCCTTGCCATGCTGTCCGCGTGCGATTGCCCAAGGCCGAGCATCCCGACGGCGGTGCTGACCGGGTGTAACGGCGCGATCTCGAGTTTGTAACCGAGTCGACCGGCGACGCCGTCGCGATACAGAAACTGATCCGAGTACACCGACTGCGGAGCGCCTTCGAACGGATTCGTCTTCTCCGGCATGATCGCGAAGCTGGCGTTGGTGACGTGCAGGAACGTGCGACGGCCGACGCGACGATGCGGATCGGGCGCCTTGGAACGGAGCAGCAGCGCCGGATTGTTGATGCCCCCGCCCGCCAGCACCACGCGCGGCGCTTCGGCGCGAACTTTGATTCCGGTCGGGTCGACGCAATTGCTCTTGAGCGCGATCGCATCGACGCCGATCACGCGATCGCCCTTGATGTCGAGCGCGACCGCGCGCACGTTCGCGAGCAGCGTCGCGCCGTTTTCGATCGCTGCCGGGATGGTGGTGACCAGCATGGATTGCTTGGCATCCACCGGACACCCCATGCCGCAGTACCCGAGGTTGCGACACCCCTTGACGTTGCGCGGGATCGCGTCGGTGTGCCAGCCGAGTTTGCCGGCGCCGCGGGAAAGGACATCGTTGTTGGGATTTCGCAGCCGCCAAGGCGCGACGCTCAACCGCTTTTCCATCTGCTCGAACCACGGGCTCATCTCGTCCGCACCGAAGCCTCTGAGCCCGTGCACCTTCGTCCAGTGCGCGAGCGTCGCCGGTGGCGTACGAAAACAGCTCACCCAATTCACCGTCGTCGAGCCGCCGACGGTGCGGCCCTGCAGAACGGTAATGGCCTTGTCTTTTGTCTTGCGCGACGCGACGTCGTAGTAGAGCTCGGTGTAGGCCTCCGCTTCGCTCATGTGGAAATCTTTGGACGTTTTGTAACCGCCTTCCTCCAGCAGAATGACTTTCAGCCCAGTCTTGGACAGAATCTCGGCGGTGACGCCGCCACCGGCGCCGGTGCCGATGACGATAACGTCGCCACTGAACACCCGGTTCCGGTCGAGCTGATAGCCGTGAATGATCTGTCCCTTGTCTGCCATGATTCGCTCCTACGCCACCTTCGGCGGGCCGCTATAGCCGATACGCGACCACGAGCGTGGATTCCCGTACCAACTGCCCACGATGAGATTGTTCAGGCCGATGTACGCCGAGCGCAGCAGATCGAAGCGGCTGTCGCGCCAGCCGGAGAGAAATTCACGGACATCGTCGGCGGTTGCTTTGTCCCACGGCTTCCAGACTCCTGCCACCAGCGCACGCGTGGCGGCGTTGTTGAGTAGGTTGAATAGGTCTCGTATTTCCTGCCGCACGCCCGGCGGCTGGTAACCGATGGTCAAGTCGACACCGTACGCGACTTCGTCGATCGCGGTCTTCAATGCCGCTTCCTCGAGCGGCAGAGCACCGTACAGCATGACGGGGATGATGCGCTTCAAGACGACCGCGTCCTCCGCCGTTAGATTCTTGAGCGGAGTACTCGCGGCGGCAACCTCGGCGGCCGGTGCCGGGGTCAGCCAGCGGCCTGCGCACAGCAGCGCGGATCCGGCGATTCCGACTTTAAGAAACACCCGACGTTTGGTGTCTAGGACCGCGTTGCGATGGGAGATCTGGTGGCTCATCGTTGATCTTTCACTCCTCGCTCCAGGGAGTACAATGCCCCTCGCGCGAAGTATCGCAACATTCTCGATAACGGACTAGCTCAGTAAATGCGTACAACGGTTCCTGCGCGACTCGCTGCGATGGTGCGGTTCGTCGCTGCGTCGCGGCTGGGCCGGCTCGCGCGAGACCAAGTC
>JBGPCS010000339.1:0-3585 GCA_041481875.1 Sulfurifustaceae bacterium | reverse complement strand
TCGAGGGCGTCGTAGCCGGCGGTGCTGGTTTCGCTTGGGGTTTGGCGGACTAAGAGGTTGCCGTTCGGGTCGTATTGATACGTCGCGGTTTCGGCGCTCGCCGCGGTGACGATGGCAAAGGCGAGTGTAGTGGCGACGACGACACGCAGGGTGTTGCTCCTTAGCGCTGCGGTACAAGGCTTTCGCGTCCGTGTCATGGCTCTCCCTTTATCCCTTAAACCCACATTCACGTTTACGTGAACACGAGAGAGCCACGCTATGCAAAAGTCAGCGCGTTCGTCAACTCAACAACATCGTCTACGAAGAATCGCTAGTAAGCGACTGAATTACAAGTGAGAGCGCGATCGCGGAAAGTACACGAAATGAAATCTAACGGCTGTAGACAAATCGAAAAACCTGTGAATGGCTCGATTTGGCAACGAGCCGAGTCGAGCTGATGGTTTAAGTTAAGTTTTGGAAAGGAATCAAAGGGGCCACGCTGAGCCTAGCCCCTTTAGTGGATAATGCATTAAGAATTGCCCTCTCGAAGAGTGTGGCGGTGAGCCGAAGTGGAAACGCTACTAGGAGTCGGAGGGACTGACACTGTGGACCTAAAGCAGATCAAATCACTTGCCGAGCGGGATCAGTATGACGAAGCGCTTGCCGAGTGCGACGGGCTTTTGAGCGGGTCTACTGGAAAGAAGGCGGACGTTCTACGGATGCGCGCCCATGTCTTTGCACTACGCGGCGACTACTCGAACGCAGTAGAGGGCCGAGAAACGGTTCTGGAAATGGGTGAAGGCACGATAAAGGACTACTACCGTGCCGCCGACAATGCGCTCTCAGCAGGACAGTTCGCGCAAGCAGCGGACTGGTTTAAAGAGGTGCTACGTCTAGGCGAAGGGCAAAACGAAACCTGGTTCAAATCGGCGTCATACTTCCTTCTCGCTTATGCGCAGATGGAACTCGGGCAATACCAAGAGGCAATCGCAAACCTGGATTGTGCGGTTGCCGTTGAGGCTGACGTTGCCATGCCGCTGCCTGGAGTATGTGGTACGTTCAGCAACCAGCAACTGCGGGAAGAAATTAGGCGTCACAAGAATCGAAAGTAGCCCGCGTAGTACCGGTAGGGTGCGTTCCACGCACCATACATTTCTGGATTCTTGGTGCGCACGGCGCACCCTACATGCCTAGATTGCGCGGATGGAATCGACTTCATTTTTACTACCCGTCCGGTACGCCTTCCACATGAGCCACGCTCCGAAGAGAAACATCGGTAAGGACAAGACTTGTCCCATCGTCACCCAGCCGAACGCCAAATAGCCAAGTTGCACGTCGGGGACCCGAAAGAATTCGATGATGAAACGGAAGCTGCCGTAGCAAACCAGGAACAATCCCGACACCGCCCCAATAGGACGCGGTCGCGCCGAGTAGAGCCACAAGATAGCGAACAGCGCAACGCCTTCGAGCGCGAACTCGTAGAGCTGCGACGGGTGTCGCGGCGCGGGGCCGCCGGTGCGCGTGAACACCATGCCCCACGGCACATCCGTGACGCGGCCCCACAATTCCTGATTGATGAAGTTACCGATGCGGCCGGCGCCGAGGCCGAGCGGCGAGAGCGGCGCGAGGAAGTCCGACACCGCGAAGAAGCGGCGTTCGGTACGCCGCGCGTACAGCCACATCGCGACGATGGTGCCGAGCAAACCGCCGTGAAACGACATGCCGCCATCCCATAGCGCGAATATCTTGAACGGGTGCTGCGCGAAGTAGGGAAGGTTATAGAAGAGCACGTAACCCAGGCGACCGCCCACAATGACTCCGAGCGCGAGATAAAAGAGCACGTCGCCCACTTCAACGCGTTGCCACCCAGAGTTCGGGCGGCCGGCGCGATAGACACCGAGCGCCCAGCCGCCGGCGAAGCCGATCAAGTACATGATCCCGTACCAATGGATCTTGAGCGGTCCAATGGCGATGGCGACCGGGTCGATGTCAGGTGCGAGCATGGAGCGGCATTATGAAGGAGACAAGGAGCGGACAGAAGCCGTCATGCGCAACGCTGCACCGCCAGCGCGCCCGAGCGGCCGTCCACTTCACCCGCAACCATGTCGCAAACCGGAACCGACTCGCGGCGGCGCAGATATCGGCGCGCGACGTCCTCGAGACGCACCGGTTGCACGCCGCGTGCGATCGCTTCGCGCAGAAAGCGACCGAACCAGTCGAGCTTCGCCATCCCTTCGATCTCGGCATGCGCCGTCAACACGTTCGGTCGATCCGGCTGCAACCACGACAGATACCGCTCGACGAGCCTTGCGTCCGCATATTCGGGCCTGCCGAGCAATTCATCGAGCGTCGGCAGCGTGGTCGGAATTTGCAGCGTACGGAACACCGCGTTGCCAACGCGCGGAAAAAACGGAGTTGTGCCGCGCGCGTCGCTCGCATAATCGAGCTGCGCATCATCGTACGCGGCGAGACTGAGCGCATTCGCTTGCCATCCGGCGGCTCCGGCGGTACGCGCGAGGACACCGAAGATACGCTCGAACTCGGCGCGCGCGCGGCCGAACTCGGCGTACACCTCATCGCGCGACATGCGGGCGAGGCCGTCTTGCCAGCGCACGTGGTCATAACAATGAATGCCGATCTCGTGACCGGCGTCGCGCGTGGCGCGCAGCGCGGCTTCGTTGCGCCGCCCGATGTGCGGGCCGGGCAACAGCACGCCATTCATGAGCGTGCGTAGACCGTAAACCGCCACGACGCTCGTGCGCTGCACCTTGCGAAAAAACCCGGGCCGAAAAATGCGCTTGATCGCGCGGCCGGTGTTATCGGGGCCGAGCGCGAACAGGAAAGTCGCCTTCACGCCGAGTGAATCGAACAAACGCAAAAGATTCGGCACGCCGATGCGGGTGCCGCGGTCGGTGTCGACATCAATCTTGATCGCAAGCTCAATCGTCACTAGATACGCCACGGCCGGATGCAACGAAGCTCGTTGCATCCTGGGCAGCAACAGGAACAATAGGTAAGGTTGTTTGAAACCACAGATGCACACGGATAAACACGGATATAAAAAAACCAGTCATTTATCTTTTCATCTGTGTTTATCTGCGTTCATCTGTGGTTCCAAATTCTTAATAGCTTAGTCAGACCCTCTCTAACTCGAAAGATCCTGCCCCGGCCGCGCCAAGTGGTAGTCGAGCGTCTTGCGCAACGCCGTCTCAAGGTCCGTGGTCGGTTTCCAGCCGAGATATTTCTCGGCATTTCGAACCGACGGCACGCGCGTCAGAATGTCTTGATAGCCCTTGCCGTAGTATTCGCCGGAAGCGACCGTGACTAGTTTTACTTTATCGGTGAGGGCGGCGTACTTCGGATAGCGCTTCACCGCCGCGATCAGCTGTTGCGCCAGCTCACGGACCGAGACGTCATTCTTCGGATTGCCGATGTTGAAGATGCGGCCGTCGGCGGCGCCGTCCTTATTCGCGAGGATGCGCAGCAGCGCGTCGACGCCGTCGTCGATGTACGTAAAGCTGCGCCGCTGGGCACCGCCGTCGACAAGCTGGATGTCGGTGCCGCGCAGAATGTTGCCGATGAACTGCGTGAGTACCCGCGAGCTGC
>JBGPCS010000338.1:0-3590 GCA_041481875.1 Sulfurifustaceae bacterium | reverse complement strand
TTTATCGAGAAAACCCTTTGCGCTCTCTGCGTCTTTGCGGTGAGAAATAGTTTTGGGGACTTATTCAGAGCGTCCCTAACTCTCAGGGAACCTCTGATTAATTCCCTCTCCCCCCGGGGAGAGGATCAGGTGCGGGAAGAGTTTGCCGGAAAAAATTGGCGCCGTCCCTCACCCTTACCCCTCAGGATCGCTCCCGACGTCCTGCCTCCCGCGATCTTAGTGCATCCTGCACGTCACCGGAGGGAGAGGGGTAATAAATCAGATCTTTCTTAGTTTAGCGCGCGGCCTTGACCTGCGCGGGTTGAATCATGTCGCCGGTTTTATTGCCGAAGCTGTTACGTTCATACGTGATGACCGCCGCGATGTCGGCGTCGTTTAGCTGCGGCCCGAACGCTTGCATCGCCGTGCCGGGTTTGCCGCGCAAAACAATATTGACGTGAGCCGCGATCGGCCCGGTCGCGATTTTGCTGCCCGCGAGTTTCGGAAACGGCCCGACGCCCTCGCCGTTCGCTCCGTGACAGGCGGCGCAGGTTTGAAATACCTGCTTGCCCTTGGTCATCAGCTCTTCCCGCGTCCACGTCTTGGTCGCGCTCGCGGTATCGGCGAACGCTTTCTGCTTTTGCGCGACGACCCACTTGTCGAATTCTTCCGGCGTCACCGCCTCGACCACGATCGGCATGAAGGCGTGGTCCTGGCCGCAAAGCTCCGCGCAGACGCCGCGATAGACTCCCGGCTCGTTGATGTTCGTCCACGCCTCGTTGATAAATCCTGGGATGGCGTCCGTCTTCACGCCGAGTTGCGGAACCCACCACGAATGAATCACGTCGTTCGCGGTCATCAGGAACCGGATCTTTTTCCCGATCGGCAGAACGATCGGGTTGTCGACTTCCAGAAGATAGTGCTCGCCTTTCGGCGCTTTGCCCTCGATCTGCTCGCGCGGCGTCGCGAGATTGCTGAAATAACCGATGTCCTGATCGAGATAATCGTAGCGCCACTTCCACTGATAGCCGGTGATCTTGACCGTCATGTCGGCCTTGCTCGTGTCGCTCATCTCGATCAACGTGGCGGTCGAGGGGATCGCCATGCCGACCAGAATCAAGAACGGAATGACGGTCCAAAGCATCTCGAGCTTGACGTTGTCGTGGAAGGTCGCGGGCTTATAGCCGCGGCTCTTGCGATGCACGATCATGGAATACAACATGACCGCGAAGACGACGACGAAAATCGCCAGGCAAACGACGAAAATGAGATTGTGCAGCTCGAGGATGCGCTGCGCGATCGGCGTGACCGGGCGCTGAAAGTTGAACGCGTAGTCGGCGATCGCCACGCTCGGCGCCGCCGCGGCGACGGCGCACATCAAGCGAGCAGGGACACGGCGGCCGAGCTTACGAACAACGCGCATAGTGCTCCCAAAGTGGCAAATCGGAAAACGCGCCCGGTTCGATCGTGCGGTCATAGGTTGTCGCAGCAAACACTTCAGCGGCTCGGCTAACAACGCTCGCTCAATGAACGACCTTCGCCCGCGGACCAACTATCGCGCGCATCCGGTGCCACTGAAAATCTCGACGCGCGGTGCCGTTGCTCCGCCGCTTCATTGCCGGCACCCGATCCGCCTCGATTGTGATCAGCTCGCAGTCGCCGCAATGGCGATATCGCCGCTGAAATAGCAGAACCACCACCAATATCTGGAAACCTTGAACAGCCTGGAGAAAACGTGCGCCTGTTTACGCGCGCGCAAATTATCACAAGCCACAACGTGCTGCAATTGACGAAGATTGTCGGTCTCGCGCCGCGACGATAAATTCCTCGATGCGAGCGAGCAACGCCCGAACGCAATCGGCAATCGCGGCGGCGCCGTCCTCGGATCATCGCGGCCGGCCGATCTTGTCGATCGGAATCCTCACGGTCGTATCGTCTCGCGCGCGGCGAACGCCGGCTGTTGGCTCAGCGATCCAGGCGTGGCCATACACCACCTCATAAGTCGCCGGAACCCGGCCGTCCTTCGCCATCTCCGCATAAGCGGATTGAAAGCGGCCGAAGCGCGCGCGCCCGGTCAAGCCGCGCGGTCGCAGCGCGTGCGCGTTCTGTTCGCCCAACGCTTTCAGATCGCCCATGAGTTGGCGCACGTCGCGGTATGTCAGCGTATAGCGTTCCACGTCCAAGACCGGATCCGCAAAACCGGCTCGAATCAGGATGTCGCCGAGGTCGTGCATGTCGAGGAACGTATGTACGTGCGGCGCTTGATCGGCGCGGCTCCACGCCTCGCGCAACTCGCGCAACGTATCGGGACCGAAGGTGGTGAACACGAACAGGCCGCCCGGGCGCAGCACGCGCAAGCACTCGGCAAAGACGCGAACCGGGTCGCACCAGTGCAACATGAGATTCGACAACACCATATCGAAGCTCGCGTTCGCGAACGGCAGTTGCTCCGCGTCGCCGTTAACGAATCGCGAACGCGCGAACCAACCCGCCCGCCGGCGCGATCGCGCCGTCATCTCCCAGGTGAGGTCGATACCGACGACGCCGGCGCCGCGAAAGCGCCGCGCCAACGCGCGGGTGCAATAGCCCGTGCCGCATCCCGCGTCCAGTATCCGCGTCGGTCTTAGTCGGACGGCGTCGAGCCGCTCGATCAGCCGATCCGCCACCGTGCGTTGCAACACCGCGGCGCGATCGTAGGTCGAAACCGCGCGAGCGAACTGCGAGCGAACGCAACGTTTGCCGAATGCGAGGTGCCCGTCACTATGGGTTCTCTTGACCATGCGTATAGTAGAGGCGATTGTTTCTCGGCGAATCCTTTAGATGGACAAGCGGAAGATTATGCGCGATCTTGGCTGACACATAGCAATAGGTCTAGTGTGCCGTCCCGGACTAACCTTCATAAAACTTGTAGCCCGGATGAAGCAGATCGAACAAGCGCATCTGCGAACCGACTCTCCCTCTCCCTTCGGGAGAGGGATGGGGTGAGGGCTTTGCGAAATCCGGGATGTAAGAGTTTCCCGGACTCCGGCGCTACGCGCCTGCATCCGGGCTACCTGAAAAATTATTTCGCAGCCGGTTTTAGGCGGTGTATTTATGGAACACGACGCTAGCTAGGAAGGTCTCAAGAATGCTTGCCAGCCACCAAGGACGCCGGGAAGGCCAAGTAAAAGAATCTTGACGCCAAGGAAATCCTTTGCGGTGCGCCTGACAATCAGAGGTTCCCAGCCGATATGTCGGTTTACGATCGAGTAAAACGAGTCCGCGCATGGTTGCTGCCGGCGGCTTGCCCGCTCTGCGGCGGAGCGACCGCCCCGGAGCGCGACTTCTGCAACGGCTGCGAGCGTGCGCTTCCGAGGGTCGCCACGTCTTGCGCGCGCTGCGCGGTGGCGCTGGAGCACGCCGATGCGAGCGCGTTGATCTGCGGTCAATGCCAGCAGCATCCACCGGCGTACGCGGCAGTGCACGCGCCATTTCGTTATACCAGCCCGATAGATCAATTGATTCTCGGCGCCAAGTACGCGGCCCGGCTCGATTGGGTCGCGCTGTTGAGCCGAGCGATGATCCGGCATTTGGATGGCCGTGCGAATTCGATCGACGCCGTCGTGCCGGTG
>JBGPCS010000337.1:0-3622 GCA_041481875.1 Sulfurifustaceae bacterium | reverse complement strand
GGTTTTTCGTTTTATGAAATGGCGCGCCGTTTCCCCGACGATCGCGTCTGGGGATTTCTCGCGCGCGCCTTCACCCATGTGCCGTGGAGCGGATGCTCGATCTGGGATCTACTGCTGCCGTCGTTTCTGTTCGTCGTCGGCGTGGCCATGCCCTACTCCTATGCGGCGCGCAAGCGCGAGGGACAATCCGACGGCAAGATCCTCGGGCACGCGGTGTTGCGCGCACTCGCGCTATTGATGCTGGGCGTGGTCGTGCAAATACCGATCCGCACCGGCGGCGACATGTTGTGGCCGTTGCTGTTGCTGGCGTTCGGGTTGCCGGTGTCGCGGTTCCTAACTACTATTGCCGGCGATCGCGTCGCCTCGAACCGCTACGCGATCGAAGTGGTTTGGTGGATCGCGATCCTGCTGCTATCGGCGATTCATCTGTTTCAGGATTTCCACCGGATTGACTATCTTCAGTTGCACGACGTTTTGTTGCTCATCGGCTTCGGCTACGTGTTCGCATTCCTGCTCTTGAATCGAGGGCGTGCGGTGCAAGGCGGCGTGGCGGCGGCGATTCTGTTCGCGTACTGGCTGGGATTCGTTCTCTATCCGCTACCGGCCCCCGATTTCGATCCAGCGCGTGTCGGTGTCATGCCCGGTGATGAAGTCTTCAACGGATTCTTCGCTCACTGGAACAAGGGCACTAATATCGCCGCGGCCTTCGACACCTGGTTTCTCAACCTGTTTCCGCGTGCCGAGCCGTTCGTCTACAACGCGCACGGTTACCAAACGCTGAACGCCGTGTCGTCGCTGGCGACGATGATTTTCGGATTGATGGTGGGAGAGTACTTACGCGGCGACAAACCGCGAATACAACTGCGTAACGGACTTTTCAAGGCGGGGATCGTTTTCATCGGCACCGCTCTACTCATGGGATGGTTGCTTTGTCCCATCGTCAAAAGCATCAGCACGCCGTCGTGGATCTTGTTTTCAACCGGATGCGTGCTGGTATTTTTCGCGGGCTTCTACCACGCCCTCGACGTGCGCGGCCATCGGACGTGGGCGATTCCGCTGGTGATCGCCGGTGCCAGTCCGATTTTGATTTACACGCTCGCGCTCGAGTACCGCTGGTGGATCGTGGAAGCGTGGCGGCGCACACTGGGGCCGTCGCTCTTCGACATTTCCTGGGCGCCCGTTCTTGAGTCGCTGATCTGCGTGCTGTCGCTGTGGCTACTCGCGCTGCTGCTCTATCGGCTGAAACTTCCCGTGCGATTCTGAGCGATCGGCTCGCGCGGCGGCGCCGGTTGTGTCGCCAGTCGGTCGATCTGATCGAAGAGATAACGGCTGAACGGCAACGAGCACGTGAACGCCGGCGACACGGCGTTCAGCACATGAAACGAGCGCGCGTCGCCGTCGAAACGAAAATCCATCTCCAACCGGCGTTCGCGAATATTGAGCAGTTGCGCTCGCACGCCCGGCTTGCCCCACTGCGTGTAGTTTCGCGGATCGATGTCGTTAGCCAAGTGCGCGGCGAGATCCACCATTCGGCGCTTTGAATACTTGCGCAGCTCGCCGAGGGCCAATCGCCGAAAGTGGAAATCATCGCCCACGAATAGCGCGAGCTCGCGCGTCACGATCGCAAGCAATTCGGTAAAACTGAAATTGGCGAAACCCGTGTAGTGCTCGCGCCAGAATGCCGGGATCGCCGTCGGGCCGATCTTCACGTGGCCGTCCGCCGTCACCGTGTAGTGCACGCCGAGGAACGGATTGGCCAAATCCGGCACCGGGTAAATATTCGTGCGCACCGCCGCCGCTCCCTCGTGCGCGTAGAGATAGAGTCCCTTGAACGGGAGGATGCGGTACTCGGCCGCGAAGCCGTAGTCGTGCGCGACGCGATCGGCGTACAGGCCGGCGGCGTTGATGACATAGCCCGCGTCGATCTCGCCGCGCGAGCTGCGCACGCCGGTTTCGATCCGGCCGAGATAGCGCGTGTGCGTCAGAATCTCCACGCCGGCCGCGCGCACGTCCTCGACGAGCGCGCGCATGACCTCCGGCGGATTCACCGACGCCGTGCTCGGCGAATACAACGCGCGCTCGTGCGTCTTCGCTCGTGGCTCGATCTCGTGCGCTTCCCGCGCGGTCACCGCGTGCAAGGTCACGCCGTTCACCTCGGCGCGGCGCTGCAACTCATCGAGTCCCGCGAGATCGCCGGCGTCGCGCGCCACCACGAGCTTGCCGCACTTGTTGATCGTCAAGCGGCGCCGCTCGCAGTACTCGGTCCACTCGCGGTTGCCGTCGCGGGTGAAACGCGCCTTGAGACTGTCGGCGGTGTAATAGAAACCGGCGTGAAGCACACCGCTGTTGCGCCCGCTCGCGTGCAATCCGCAGTCGGACTCCTTCTCCAGTACCATCACCCGGCTCGACGGCTGGCGCCGCCGTGCTTCGAACGCCAAGCATAAGCCGATGACACCACCGCCGATGATCAGGAAATCCGCGCTGAGTCGAGGCATGGGAGTAGCGTTGGGGTCGGTGACGCCGGCCGGCGTCGAACGTTCGGATCGCGAAGCACGCTTGGAGCTTAGACCAACGGTGCGATCTCCTCAAATCTATTGACGGTCGCCGTTGCCGCGGCAGACGGTACCACTTTTTTTCCGAATTCGGCCGCTTTGCCTTGATCCGCCAACCCGCCCCGGGTAAAAATGGGTGGCGTAAACGATCGATAAATACGAGCGCAATCCTCGACACGTAAGTTCCCGTCGAAACGGCCGTCGCTCGGTCACCGGATGAAATTCTCTAATCGAGCCCGATTCCTCGGTTCTCGGTAACAGGTCATCGTGGATACGGAATTGGTTGACGATCAAAAAGTAAACGCGCGCGAACGCGCCGGCCTGCTTGCTGCGCGGCCGGCGCTGTACATCGCCATCATCCTCGCGGTCATCATGGGCTCGTATGCCTACAAGCTGCGGACCGAAGGCATTTTTTCCTGCCCCGCCGACGGCTACGCGGCGACCTGGTACTTGTCCTATTGCCACACACCCGGCTACGGCGACTACGAGCATGGCGCCTTCTGGTTCGGGCTCGAGCCCTCGTTGCAGGACTCGGTGGCCCACGCGGACGTGCTGTTTCTCGGCAACAGCCGCATGCAGCTTGCGCTCTCCACGGCCACGACCGCCGATTGGTTCGCCGCCGCTTCGGCGCGGCACTATTTGATGGGCTTCGGCTACGGCGAAAACGTCGCGTTCGCGCGCGAGCTGCTGCGCAAGTTCAAACCGCAAGCCAAAATATACGTGATCAACATCGATCGCTTCTTCGAGTCGTTCGAGACCGTACCGGCCAAGACGGTGCTGCGGGACCAGGCGGCGCCGTTGCGCTACGAAGTGAAGCATCTGTGGCAACTCGTGCACCGGCCGATTTGCCGGGCGCTCCCAGCGGCATGCGGCAAGCATTACGTCATCTTCCGCTCGCGCGACACTGAGCATACCGCGTGTCGGGTCTCGGCGAGTTTCAAAGCGAGGCGGTTTCCTACGACACCGCCGCCGATCCGGCCGCGGTCGAGAGCTCCGTCGCGACGGGGCGGCAATTCCTGTCGGATCTCCCGGTGGATCGGGGGTGCATCATATTAACCATGACTCCAACC